>VBHV01000626.1:0-7607 GCA_005881995.1 Chloroflexota bacterium
GGCCGTCAATGCGCTCAGTACAAAACCGGCTCATCCTGGAGAAATTGACCACGACCAGCAAGGCGATGAGGATACCACTAGGACACTCCAAACCGTGCGCACCAGCGGCATTCCTTTCATGCAACTCCCATCGCGGCTTCCCCAACGTCTGAAGCACTTGATACCTTACCAGCTTGCATGTGAGTTACGCTGCGCCCCCGTCGGACGTGACCATAATCGCCTTACAGTAGCTATGGCCCATCCAACTGATATCCATGCTATAAACCTCCTGAGACTGGCAACCGGCATGGTCATTTTCCCTGTAGCCTGTGAAGTGCTTGCGCTTGACTCTTTGCTTACGCACGGGTGGTAATGAATATCCAACCGGTTGAGCGATAAATTTAACCATATCGCAACTTGTTCTCAACACAAAACCGCATCAACATTGGTTACTATAACATGCGATGAGACAAATATTTGTATCAATTGATACAAATTTCAAGACTCGTTACCGATGTCGAGTTTGAACACAATTAGGAAGGTAGAGAACACGTATGGTTGTGCAAATGATTCAAGATGATGTCCTGCTTACTTTCAAAGAGGCTATGGGTTATTTACGGGTGAGCCGGTCAACTCTCTACCGCCTCATGTGGTCTGGACAACTCACTGGCCATAAAGTAGGAAGCACCTGGCGATTCTACCGTGAGGACTTGCGGGCTTGTGTTGGTCGTGAGATTTCCATGACAGGCGCACAGGCGGTCATAGCATAGCAAGGTAACACCGTAGCCATTTTATCTCGAACAATTTTTATGTATATCTCTTCAATAATAGTTTTTCTCTGAAGTCCAGAGTCTTTGCAATACACAGAGCGAGAGCACTTTATCCTCGTACCTTTCGGATATGGATAAAGTGTTCTCGCTCTGTGTATTCAGAATTTAGACAGGTCTATTTCGGTAATTTTCCACGCTCCATTGATGCTTTCAACCCTGACAGGTACAGTATAAGAGGCGTGTTGGCGCGTGACATCCATCGTGATTTGCCAGCGCAGAGAGCCAGTATTGGACGAAAACGAGGTCGAATCTAAATTGAAGGATGTTAATGAGCCATATCGTGCAATAACGGTCTGTACTTGCTGCAAGAAGGCACCTGAAGTAAGTCCATTGATTTGCAAATCAATGTAGGCTTCGTTCTGATCATTATTTTGTAAACGTTGATAGAAATCTTCCACAAGCTGAGTCGCACCATTCACCTGTTGAGACACGGTATTAAAAATGTTATAGAATGCCCAACCTCCTGCGCCGCACACCAGCAGGACACTTACGCTGATAATTGATACGATAATCCAGATATGTTTACGTGAACGCCTGACAGGTGGATAAGGAGGCATCATCCCGGGATAATGACCAGGAGCGTAAGTGGGAGCCGGCATACCCGGTGTACCATAGCCATAATAAGCAGGAGGCACATTAGGGAAGGGCGACGTGGGCGGCGCTGGTTGCAGCGGCTTTCCTGGCAGAGGAGGGCGTTCAGAAGAAACCTGCATATTTTGATAATACGAAGGCGGCGGAGGATATACCAATCCTTGTTGAATATCTTGCTCTGATGGTTCCGATGCTGGCTCATTCCCTAAAGAAGCTGGTTGAGCCAGAGTGGTATCTGGCGGAAACTCATAATACTCGTCGCCCTGCACGTCCTTCCCCTCGGCATTTTGTTCATGTTGCTTACTCCGTTCATTGAATTGCGGGTTGGGCTCCATATAAACACTCCTTGCATCTCCTCTAATCTAGCCTGTTCAATGTCTAGAGTATATAGGTTTGTGGTAGACAGTGCAAGACAATGAAATCCAGGCAGATATTCATCATCATGATACACAGAATCACTCTTTCCCCCATGTTGCTATTAAACTTGTTTTTCACATTGTGAACACGAAAGTACTACATTTGTATTGAAAATATGGCATATGTTTGTTCCGCATGTTATACTTCGACCATAGTAAATACGACCTTTGTTGTGATAGATACACGAAGGATGAGGGAGTGCGATGGCAGTAGATAGCCTTGTTCACGTAAATGAGAGTGGTTTGCCGCTCAATGCGATTGAATGGTTGGAAACACATCATCGTAGTAAAGCGCCTGAGCGTGAACAAATGATACGAGATTTACATCTCAAAAAGCGCAGTTTCGTTGTTGATGCAGGTTGCGGACCTGGACTTTGGACCCCCCTACTGGCTCGCGCCATTGGCCCATATGGGAGAATCCTTGGAGTCGATATTTCCCCGGCAGCACTGGTGACGGCACATCAACGCAGCCAGAGACAATGGTACCAGCGGCAGGTGCAATATAAACAAGGGACACTGGAGCAGTTACCAATCCAGCCCGGTAGCGCTGATATCATCTTTAGCGCAAATGTCAGCCAATACCTTTCTGATCCAGTCGCGATATTTGCTGCACTGGGTCAATACCTTGTTCCTGGCGGACGGCTCGCCATCAAGGATATTGACTTTGGCACTATGCGCTTTCACAATATCGACGGGGCATTACAGGCTCGCGTTTTCCAGGCCCGCGAGCGTTGGGAGCGCATTCGCGTGAACGAGGGATACACCTTCGAGGATAGTTGGGTCGGCTCAAAACTGGCAGGATATCTCCGCGCTGCAGGCTACGAGGAGATAGAAGAGAGAAGCTATCGCATTATGCGCCGCTATCCAGTTCCTGAAGATTTCCGTTTCTATCTAGAGGGCATTGCTGAGTGGTTTGTAAGCGAGGGAGCGCCGTTACTAGAAAGCGAATACCACAAACAATGGCTCCAACAATTCCTGAATGGCGAACGGTGCGTTCTTGATAAAGATACCTTTGTCAGCGAAGAAACAGAGTTTGTGGTGACCGGTGTATGGAAGAAATCGCCACCTGGCGCCATTCGCTACTTCGACAGGTTCGCGGTTTGTGAAAACGCCCTGGTATAAGCAAGGCTAACCTGGTAGCGTCTCAAAGGGAGGAAGTGATGGAGTATATCACTTCCTCCCTTATTATTGCACAAAATAAGAGAACGCGGCCTGAATTACGTAAATATCTAGGGAAGGTCGTTCAGAGCTTCAGCCACCAAAGCAATGGCAGATTCTCCCACAATGGACTCTAACTGGCTGTGAAGTTGACCCATATTCTCCATACGAGCCGTAATGAATGCGTGTTTTGAAGTTCCGAAAGCAAGACCATTCAGTGCCATATGAGCGGCCTCATATTCGGCGCTGATTCGTGCCAGAAGTCGCGCTACTTCACTCTGGTTCTCTTCAGGCATAGCTTCCTCCTGCTCATTGTTTGATAAAACGAAACCGGCATCCATAAATACAGATTGATGTAAGTAAATCGTGACAGTTCATGGAACGTTGTTGATACAATGTACACTACTTGTAAGTGACACGCCCATGAAAAAATATACATACATAGTATGCATGATGCGCGCATTCTTGTCCAGTGGTAAAATGCCCTTTTTTGACGATTTCGCACGAATGGCACAAAATTCACATGTTTTTAACACTTGTAGTTACTTTGTTATATACAAATGTTAAAAACATGTTGTAACCACCCGAAAACTCAAACAATCTCTCATGGTTTTGCCAGTAGTGGTCTGGTTAGTTGTAGTACTTTTAGTGAGTGACTTAATTGCGCAATAGCTTGCCCGACATCAAAATGGACTGCATACGATCCTGGGATTTGGGGGTTCCGGCAAGGCTCAGGAATGCTTCTCGTTCCAGGTCGAGGACGTGTTGCTCGGTGACTGGTTCAATAGGCGAACAATCACCGCCGGTCAGTACTTTTGCAAGGTGTTGGGCGATGACGGCATCGTGTTCGCTGATTTTGCCGGTGATCAGCAGGTTTTCGATTTGCTGTTCCAGCACGAGTCGCGCGCCCATACCTGGTAGTAGGAGCAGAGGAGGTTGGGCGGGCTGCCACTTGCCAGCCTCTTTCGCATCGGCCAGGCGGAGTGCGTCGGCCTTTGCATCGCGCAGCAGCAGATCGCGGTTGACCGTGATGGCGTCGCTCTTGCGCAAGAAACGCAGGTCTTGCGCCTCGACCGCGCTGGTCGAGACGGTGGCGAAGGAGATGGTTTCAAAGGCGCGGCGAGTGGGAGTAAATGGGCCGCCGGTCTTTTTCGCCTTCTGCATTTCGACGGTTGCACCCAGGCGAACCAGCAGTTCTTTACAGCCACCTCCGGCGGGAATCAATCCCACGCCGACCTCAACCAGGCCGATATACGACTCGGCATAGGCGTGCGCATGGTTGGCGTGCATGATGATCTCGCAGCCACCTCCCAGGGCGCGGCCAGCGGGCGCTGCAACGATGGGAATGGGGCTGTATTTGAGCAACTGGTGCGCCTGTTGCAGGCCATTGATACCATTCTCTAATTGCTTCCATTCGCCCGATTTCGCGCCCATCAGCACGAGCATAATATTCGCGCCCGCCGAGAAGTCCGCCGCCTCGTTATTGATGACCACAGCTCGAAAATGATGCTGGCCCTCTTCTGTTACGTAACGCAGCATCTCAATGATGCCCTCGTCGATGGAGTTCATCTTGGTATGGAACTCCAGGCAGGCGACGCCATCACCGATATCAACCAGGGATGCCGAGCTGTTTTCGCGGATCACCTTGTTGGATGCTTTGGCAGCCGCTAACGAGATCGCGCCCTCCGGTCTGGGAATAGGTTTGTAGGTGTTGGTATGGAAATCGAAGTATTGGCGTTGTCCGACTGCGCCGGTATAGAACGTACCCTGCCCGGCGGTCTGGACGCGCTGTACCAGGTCTGGCAGTTCGCGGCCCGCCATGACTTTTTGCAGGGTTTCCGGGTATTGCAGGAGGGCATCCCATACTTCGAAACTGCCCATGTCGATGTTGAAGCACCAACGCATGGCCTCGTCAATGGAGTCGATACTATCAGCGATTTCCGGTGCTAGCACAGCAGCGTAGATCAGCGAGTCGGCGGTGGTTTCGCGCGCCAGCTGCCCGGCCCGGTCGTCGGCATTCAGGATAGTGAGCATACGCTGCACCGGGTCTTCGATGTTGCGCGCCGCACCCAATGATGGGAAACGCACTTTCTGTTGTGGTTCGTACTCCAGCGTCTTGAGGTTCAGTTCCAGGATGGTGGATTCGCCGCCAGGGTTCTTGACACGCTTGTAAAAGCCCTGGCCGCTTTTCTCGCCCAGCCAGCCGCGGCGAATCATTTCACGTATCACTTCCGGCAGGCGGAAGGTTTCACGCTCAGCATCGTCCGGTGCGTTCTCGTAGAGGTTGTCCGCCACGTGCGCCAGGGTATCCAGGCCCGATAGATCAGCTGTGCGGAAGACCGCCGATTTGGGACGGCCCATGCTCGGCCCCAGGATGGTATCCACTTCCCCGACGCTATAGCCCTCGTTAATGGCTCGATGGATAGTGGACAAGAAACCGTAGATGCCGATGCGGTTGGCGATGAAGTTTGGTGTATCTTTGCAGAATACCACGCCTTTCCCAAGCACCTCGGTGGAGAACTGCTGCATGAATTGCATCAGGGCGGGGTCAGTATCGACATCGGGAACCAGTTCTAGCAGGCGCATGTAACGCACCGGGTTGAAGAAATGCGTGATTAAGAAGTTACGCCTGAAGCTATCGCTGCGTCCCTCTGTGAGCATATGTGCGGGCAAGCCTGAAGTATTGGAGGTGATGATTGTATCCGGCCTGATGACCTGCTCAAGCTTTGTATAGAGCGACTGTTTTATGTCAAGCCGCTCGACGACGGCCTCGATAACCCAATCAACCTCGCCGAGCTTGCCCAGGTCGTCTTCGATATTGCCTACCGTAACTAGTTTTGCCGCTTTGGGGCTATAAAAGGCCGCTGGCCGGGCCTTGAGGGCTTTTTCAAGTCCGGTGCGCGCCACAACGTTGCGGTCTCTACCCGCGTTGGGCGGGACGATATCGAGCAACAGACTGGGGATGCCGACGTTGGCGAGGTGGGCAGCGATGGCTGCGCCCATCACGCCAGCGCCTAAGACGGCGGCTTTACGGATTTGATATTGGGCAGAGGATGTGGACGCGATAAATCGCGTCCCTGCATTCTGATCTGGCATGGCTACGAAATCCTTTCGATGATCGTTGCCAGTCCCTGACCACCACCGATACAGAGCGTGGCGATACCAAATGTTTTGTCGTGGGTCTGCAAATCATTGATGAGGGTGGCGATGAGGCGCGCGCCGCTGCATCCCAGCGGATGCCCCAGGGCGATGGCGCCGCCGTGCGGGTTGAGTTTCTCTTCATCGATACCCATCGCTTTGACGACGGAGAGCGTCTGCGCGGCGAAGGCTTCGTTCAGCTCGATGATATCGATGTCACTCAACTGCATACCCGCCCGCTGCAGGGCTTTGCGCATGGCAGGCACAGGGCCGATGCCCATGATGTCGGGGCGTACTCCGGCGACAGCCATGGTGTGCACCTTCGCTAAAGGCGTAATACCGAGGTCACGCGCCCTCTCAGCCGACATCAGCACGGCGGCGGCAGCGCCATCGTTGAGCGGGCTGGAGTTGCCTGCGGTAACGGTGCCACCCTTGATAAAGGTGGGTTCGAGCGTTGCCAGTTTCTCCAACGAGGTATCGCGGCGCGGGCCTTCATCGATTTCCATGAGGCTGCCGTTAAGGCATCCTGCGCTTCGCGGCTGATGCTATATTCGCGCGCGAGGTTCTCCGCCGTCATGCCCATCGGAATATAGCTGGAATAGCCATACTCCAGTTCGCTGGGTGGATAGGGAGTCGAGGTTTTTTCGCCCTCGCGTGGTTTGACCAGGCGCGGGTTAAAGCTCGGATTAAAGCCGCCCATCGGCACACGCGACATACTTTCGATGCCGCCCGCGACAAAGACATCGCCCAGGCCGAGCATAATATTCTGCGCAGCCATGTTGACGGCCTGCAAGCTCGAGGCGCAGAAGCGGTTGACGGTAACGCCACCGGCGGTCTCAGGCAGACCTGCCAACGCGCCTACCAGACGGGCAAGGTTCATGCCCTGCTCGCCCTCGGGGAAGGCGCAGCCAAGAATGACATCTTCAATTAGCGAACGATCAAGCTGCGGGACGCGCTCAACTGCTGCTTTAACGGCGATGGCGGCAAGATCATCGGCGCGCACATCTTTGAGTACACCTTTGTTCGCACGCCCGATGGGGGTGCGCACGGCACTGACTATAACTGCTTCTATCATTATGTGTTTCTCCCTTTAATTGTCTAAAAATGCCAGCACATCGCGATTGAACTGTTCGGGAACTTCCATAATAGGGATGTGTCCTACGTTGTGATATACAATATGCTTTGCGCCTGGAATGTGCTGCGCCAGGTAATCGCCATTGCCTGTAGGGACTAATGGGTCTACATCCCCATGAATGACCAGCGTAGGAGCCTGAATACGCTCTAATTGTTGGGCCACATCATGACTCTGCCCGGACTGCAATTGACGGAGATAGGATTGAGCCGTCAATGGGCGATAACGCGCAATTGCCGCGATGTTTTCCAGAGTTTGTGGATGGCTTTCAGCAAAGCTGGGGGCCATTATCAGGCTATAGTTTCTGCGGGCCAGTTCTCCAGGCTCGACATTCTCACGAGATGCTGTTAATAGTGCAACCAT
>VBHV01000626.1:7767-10360 GCA_005881995.1 Chloroflexota bacterium
ATCCCGGTGATCAAGGGCGATTGTGCGATAGAAGCGACCAAATTCTTCTAACTGGTTATACCAACCGTAGCGTTTAGCGGCCAGACCGGTGAGCAGTAAGATAGTTCCGCGAGGAGCAGGTGGGCTTACTTCGTTATATGCCAGTTTCCGACCGTTGACCTCGACAAATGAGGGCTCGCGAAAAACCGTTGTCATGTCTGGCTCCTTTCATTCAGTAGAATGACAGCCAATCGAAGTGCTGATGTGCGGATGCGATAAATCGCGTCCCTACGACGATTGGCTGTTACTTTCTAAAGGGGATATCCCTTTTTCTCGACGACGATGACGGCGATTTCACGCTGCAAGGCGACGCCGTTGAGCAGGTAGTCGCCGATGTAGGCGCGCACGCGAGCAAGCTCTTTTTCTACTTTGTCTTCTTCCAGATTGGTCATAAGCACCTGGTCGAGGTTGGTGCGCACGCGGGAGAAGGCCAGCCAGGTTGCCAATTTTGCCAGCTTGACGTGTGTGGCGCTGTTGGCGTCGCCCCGGCGTACAGATTGTGTGGCGCGAGCGAGGGCGCTATCGATGGCATACAGGTCGATCAGCAGGTTTGCCAGGTATTCGATGAACTCTTCTTCGCTCTCAAGCGCCTGCATGTACTTCATGGCGACCTTCATCGCTATGTAGATGGTCGCGTCTTTGGCGCGCTCGATGGCGTTGACGGCATCCCGTAATTCGGCGGGGATGTCCTCACTGGCGGCCTCAAGGGGCTGTCCGGCTTTGACGCGCGCCTCAATCTCCGGAAACTTTGCCATCAGAGGAACTTTGCCACTCAGTACGCGGCGGAAGAGGGTTCCGGCAGCGACCAGCCGGTTGATTTCGTTGGTGCCTTCGTAGATGCGCTGGATGCGCGCATCGCGGTAGGCTTTCTCAATGGGATACTCCTGCATGAAGCCGTAGCCGCCGAAGATTTGCACTCCCTCGTCAACGGCCAAAGCGAGTACTTCGCTGCCATGTACTTTGGCAATGGAAGCCTCGACGGCGTATTCCTCTATGGCCTTGAATGCGGCTTCGGTGTTTTCACCGGCGCTGCGGCGGGCGTTTTCGATGTTGGCGGCGGTGCGGAACACTTCGCTCTCGGCGGCATAGGTTTCAGCTGCTACACGAGCGAGTTTCTTCTTAATCATGCCGAACTCGTGCAGGAATTTGCCGAAAGCCTTGCGTTCGGTCGTATAGGCGCCTGCCAATCCCAGCGCTGAACGCGCGCCGCCGGTTGCGCCCGCGCCCAGTTTCAATCGCCCGATATTCAGAATATTGAAGGCGATCTTGTACCCTTTGTGAATCTCTCCTAGCAGGTTCTCTACGGGAACCTTCGCATCTTCAAAAATGACCTGGCGAGTAGAGGAGCCTTTGATGCCCATTTTGCGCTCTTCCGCGCCGGTGGAAACGCCCGGCCAGCTGGCCTCGACGATGAAAGCGGAGGGACGCTCATTGCCGAGACGCGCGAAGACGATGAAGACGCCGTCCGAGGAGAGCTCGGCGCGGGTGGACAGGCCCATTGCATCGGAACCAACACCCGGCTCGGTTAGAGCATACGCGCCGATCCACTCACCGGAGGCCAGTTTAGGCAAATAACGCTGCTTCTGTTCTTCGGTGCCATAAAAAACGATGGGCAAGGTTCCGATGGTAGTATGCGCTCCCAGGGCGGTGCTAAACGAACCCTCGTTGACACCCGAAACGGCCAGGGAGCTGGTCAACAGGCCCAATTCCGCGCCGCCGTAAGCCTCTGGCACATCCATACTTAGGAGGCCCTGCTCGCCCGCCTTTTTTACAAGGCCCGGTAACAATCCAGGCTCCTGGTGGTCGATGGCTTCGATGTTCGGCAACACTTCGCGCTTCATAAAGGTGGCGGCAGATTCTGCAATCCAGCGCTGCTCCTCGTCGGCCTGCTCCAATGTAAAAATCTTGTCTGCGGTTTCGCTTACAGGTGTGGTGAGGAAGGCGGTTCCCACCTCGGTTGGTTTCATGGTTGTTGACATGTATTTTCTCCTTATCGCGTCCCTACAATGTTTGTGTGATGGTTCCTTTTAGTTCCCGTTTTAGTACTTTGCCGATGAGTGACTTGGGTAAGCTCTCGCGAAATTGTACAATTTTGGGGACTTTGTAGGGAGTCAATTCCTTTTTACAATAGGCGATGATGTCTTCGCGGGTCTGTTCGGAAGGTTCAAAGCCTGGTTTTAAGACAATGACGGCTGCGACGGTTTCGACGCGATACGCGTGCGGGACGCCCAGGACGGCGGCTTCCTGCACAGCGGGATGATGGTACAGAACCTCTTCGACTTCACGCGGGAAGACGTTGAAGCCACTGGCTTTAATCATGTCTTTGGCGCGGTCTACAACGTAAAAGTAGCCCTCCGCGTCCATTTTCCCGATGTCGCCGGTGCGCATCCAGCCAAGCGTGAAGATATCTGCCGTCTCCTCTGGCTGATTCCAGTAACCCTGCATGATATTGGGGCCTTTGACGACGATTTCGCCCGCCTCACCTACAGGCAGAGGCTCCCCTGTTTTCTCATCCAGGATGGCGGCATCGATGCTCGGCAAAGGTAAACCAATG
>VBHV01000627.1:0-1189 GCA_005881995.1 Chloroflexota bacterium
ATCCATGCACCATGAGCCACATCATCTAAAGTCATGGGTTGCGTATAACTACAAAAGACTTGATTCAGCGCAGCCCACTCGGCTTTTGTCCAGGTGAGTAAGACTACATCTGCGATCGGCAGTGGCATAAACGGCATCCAGTTGGCCGGGGGATCCAGGGATATAGGTTGTTGATCTGAAGAGACGCCATACTCTGACCAATGAATTGCCGGAAGGCCAGTAAGGGGAGATGGCGCTGTGCGCGGCACGGCCTCGTGCAACTGAGTGAGAAATTGCAGTTGCACTCTTTTTGCATCTTCTGGCGTAATTTGTGGTGTTATGCTCTCTTCCATATGTAAACTATACCATAAAATTGGAGGCATACCGCGCTAGGTGCGATTCATTTTTTTGCATGACTGGGGCAAGCCCAGCCACTACTATACCCGCAAAGCCCCTCGTGGCCGTCTATAGTAGTGGCTGGGCTTGCCCCAGTCATGCTCGCCACCTCATGCTCAATGCAAAAAAATGAACTGCACCTTACCGCGCTACCACGCTTGACTCAACTTCATTCATATGTTATTTTATACCTACATTCACATCGGGCTGCTAGCTCAATGGCAGAGCAGGGCACTCTTAATGCCAAGGTTCAGGGTTCGACTCCCTGGCAGCCCACTTCTCCCTATCCATCTTCCCACGAAGCACAAGGCAACAATTGAAGCAGGAAAAGTATATGGGTATGGCGTATACACCCCCAACAATGGACTAACCTCTTGAACCTGCACTAGCACATTTTTCCCTGGACGCCTGCATCAGCTTGCTTTTTTGGTGTGCATGCAGTATTATATAAACAGACCTTTATATAAAGGTTCGTTTATGAGAAAATCAACCGCGAGCAACAATGGACGACTGGTACGAACTTAAAACGATCTTGAAGGCATTAGCCGGTGTGGCCCGTATGACGATTGTGTATCACCTGGTGCGACAGCCAGAAATTACTGTAACTGATCTGACCGATCTCCTGGGCATCAGCCAACCCCTGGTTTCATGGCACCTGCGCAAGCTGCGCCGCGCGGGTGTGATTTCAACGCGCCGTGTGGGGCGGCAGGTGTATTGTTCTCTGAATGCTGATCGTATTCAGCTCTGCATCCGGGGCCTGGAAAGTCTCCTCGACCCTGCTTTTGCGTTCGCATCGCTGCCGTCGGGCGAGGCG
>VBHV01000627.1:1213-10861 GCA_005881995.1 Chloroflexota bacterium
AATAAAGCACCGTTTGTACAATGCGATGCAATAAAGTTTTTGCCCCTACAAAACTCTAACAAACTAGAAGGATGTCAACAGTAAGAAAATATGGGTAGAAGTAAACAGCACGAGACGATTGATATTACTCAGAACGCGAGCATGGGGACAGCGATGCTGAAGAAACGCCGCCAGATGACGATGCGCCAGGCGCATTTCTATGGGAAGTTAGGTAGGGCTGATCTGCATATGCATAGCGCCTATAGTGATGGGATCGGGACGATCGAGGAGATTTTACAGCATACGCAGCGCAATACAAACCTGGCGGTAATTGCGATTACCGATCATGATGTGATCGAGGGGTCGTTGCGCGCGCGCGATTTATGGGCAAGAGGTGAGTACCGGTTTGATTTTATTGTAGGTGAGGAAATCAGCACCCGTGAGGGTCATCTCCTGGGGCTCTTCATCGAAAAACGTATTGCGCCAGGGTTGAGTATGGAGCGCAGCATCGACCTGATACATGAGCAGGGCGGGCTGGCCATCGTCGCGCATCCATTGAACCGCATCTTCCGCCATAGCTGCCAGCGCGAGGTACTTGATCGCATCTCTGCGACGAATGATGTGTGGCTTGACGGGATTGAGACGTGGAACGCGAGCTTCTGCGGCATTTATGCGAACCGCGTTGCTATGAGCGCCAATCGTGAGGTATACGGCTGGCCTGAACTGGGCAATAGTGATGCACATACGCTGCGTGCGATTGGAAGTGGTTGTACGTGGTTTGAGGGCAGCAGCGCCCAGGATGTGCGGGCGGCGATAGAAACTGGGCGGAGCGCGCCCGGCGGAAGGCTCTGGCGTATGAATGATTACCTGCGATTGGCAAGTCATCGCATTAACAGACGCCGCGCACTGCGTCGTCAAAGCGTTGCGTAGCGCATACATATATATGAACCCCCCACTAGTCTAATGAGTAGAAAGTATGATACAATAGGGCATGGTTAGCAGACGCATACAGCGACGGGTCAAGCAGTTTGTCACATTGATAATGCGACCGCTGGCTCGACTCGGTATCACTCCGAATACCTTGACCGTATTGGGGTTGCTGCTCAGTATTGTGACGGCAGGAGTAATCGCTCAAGGGTTTTTGTTCGTTGGTGGCTTGCTGGTGTTGTTCGCTGGAATTTTTGACATGTTCGATGGGGCGTTGGCCCGCGCGCAGAATGCCGCCACGACTTTTGGCGCTTTCTTCGACTCGACGCTTGACCGCTATTCAGAAAGTATTATCCTATTCGGGTTGCTCTGGTATACCTTAAAAGCTACAACTTTGGAGAGCCTCTGGCCGTTTCCATATGAGCAATCCTGGATGATTAGCCTGATTTACATAGCTGTAGTCGGTTCATTGATGGTGAGTTATACAAAAGCGCGCGCCGAGGGATTGGGGTTAGAACTTAAAACCGGGCTGCTGGCTCGCCCAGAGCGTGTCGTTATACTGGCTATCGGACTAATCACCGGTACTGTTGTCTGGGCAATGCTGCTACTGGCAGTTTTTTCAAACGTAACTGCTGTAGAGCGTATCGTCCATATCTGGCGCGCCACGCGGCAAATGCAGGCTGTGGCATCGAGCCAGTCGAATTCGAGCAGTACTCATAATCGGCCTGAGCCGATTGAAACAAGCGAAGGGGATGAAACCTCTGCCAACGCCGGCGCGATAACTCGGGCCCCTACGGCAGAGGAACAAGTTGAACAAATCGAACCTTCTATTCTTCCTGTGCATACCATTGTTCCGCCGTTCAGTGGAAGCGTACAACAGGAACCTCACTAGCCATCCTGGCAACACAGTACGTGTTGGCTTCGCTCAGGCAGGATGCAACGAGATGTAATGAAAACGGCGTAGACAAGTAGATCAGGGCCGGACCGGGTCGTAGATACAGCGTAAAAAAGCCTGTCCGAGAAAAAGATACGGGTAAGGATGCGATGAATTGTGTCCCTACAGGTTCTACCCATTGACAACGCGGATCGGAAAGCGAATGCAATACGCGCCAGGTGCGCAATTCACATAGACGAGATTTGTCTGCTGCATTCTCCCGAACACCCGTTGTTTTAGAGTAAGACGATTGGCATATGGCGTATAATAATAGCTTCGCCTACGCTCCGGTCCCTAGCTTCTAATGCATTCATGCGAATGCCAGGAAGTATCCCCTACTGAGACTGGAGATCTTAGTGACAACACAACCTACTCAACCGGAGAATAACGACACTCAAGTGAGTGTCGTAGAGGAATCGTCCGCTTCGCAGTCAGACAGCCTGCAAGGAACGAATGGCGAACCTTTTGAAAGCCAGCCTGCCAACGCACTTCGTGCTACTGCTTCGCAGTCAGACAGCCTGCAAGGAACGACTCCCGCAACTTCTGATGAAAAAGAAATTGCACCACCTACTCAAGAAACCGAGGCACCGCCTTCACAGACCCCGGAGGCTTACACGCCTGACATTGCGATACCTGAAATAACGGTAGAGGCGGCGGTTTCTGAAACGTTCATGCCGGAAGAATCTCTGCGCTCTTTTTCCTCTTATATTGAGGAATTTCGCCAGGCCGAGGAACGCCTGGGGGGGCCCGCGCAAGAATTCCAGCAGCCCCTCGCTGAACCTTTCTCTGCTCTGACTTCAGTGGAGAATTCTGCCAACGTGGGCTCGATAAATCAAGCCCCTACAGCAGAGGAACAAACTGAAGAAGGAGTGAAGGAGGAGGGAGCGGAGGGCGCGATAAATCGCGCCCCTACACAACAGGAAGAGGCAGAGAGTATTGCTCCCGCCAAACCGGCGGAACGTCCTGTTTCGCCATTGCTGCGTCCTCCTACACGTATTCGTATGCCCAGGCATGGAGGTGGGCGACAGCGCGAGACGTTTACAGGGCAAAATGCCGCTCGCGCTGCTCAGGAGACACCGGCAGAGCAAGCCAACGCAGGTGTCGTGGAGCCGACAACGACAGAAGCCGTTCGATTCGACGAACCAGCGCCGGAAGCGGATCAGACGGAGCAGCAAGAACAACCACGTCCGGCGCGCCGCTATCGTTTTGATCGACCTGCCCCTCAAACCTCACAAATACCAGCGGCGAGTATTACCCCGACGAAAGCAGCGCCGGTTGCCGCTTCTCCCTCCTCCCCGGCGCGTATAGAGGAGACCTCGGCACCTATCCGTCCTGCCAACGATGCTGCCGCATCTGAGCCTGGTCGTTCGGACAACAAGGCAGTGGAACAGCAATCGGCCCGCCCTGCAGCCTCGACAGGCAGTTCTGCTGCAACAACCGAGAACGAGGGCCAGACAACCTCTGGCCAGACGCAGGATCGCCGCCGCCGTCATGGGCAAGAGCGACAACGCGCAAAGACGCAGCCCGCTGCTCCTGCTACTCCCGTCGTGGCCACCACTCCTGCGATTGAAGAAGCCGTGCCAGTTGCGGAACCAGTAGTTCCGGTTGGGTCTGAGACGCCGGTGGAAGACCTGCCGCCGCTGGAATACTCGGAGTTGCAGGCGGCCAGTTCGCGCCGCCGCCGCCGCCGACGCGCCAATGGAGCGACACCGTCACTTCCCGCAGCGTCAACGAAGCCAACAACGCCCGAGCAACCAGCTGCCGCGGGACCATCACCCGCCTCGCCTTTGGCGCCCGGCGCTCCAAGCACACCCGTGCGCGGTGTGGTCGTACCTACCCCGCCGTACACGATTCAGTCGGGCTTTACTGTTAGCCAGATGAATCAGGGGAACGATGTGAAAGGGCCATTCATGGGGCCGGAGCCGTCGCCTGCGCGCGGCAGCATCAGTTCGACTTCATCGCGGACGGTGCGCCCCATCCGCAACGGAAACGAGGCGCAGCGAACCCCCATCTACCCTGCGGCACGCACCGGTGAGCCTGTTGTCTCGCCAGGATCAATCAATCACCTCGCCAATGTAATTTCGCAGGCTATTCAAACGCAGAGCGACCGTATGATTGCCGAATTACGGCACGCCAACCAGGCGCCAACGAACATTTCGGTTGCGCTTCCGCCGTTCCCATCGACCGAGCGCGTAGGCGTCTTCGTGGACGTGGCCAATCTGCTCTACTCTGCGCGTACCCTGCGTATGACCATCGATTTTGGCAAACTGCTTGATTTCCTGCGCGGCAATCGCCGCCTTGTGCGGGCGCATGCTTACTGTCCCACCAGCCCGCAGCCCGGAGACGACCAGATGTTCTTGCAGGCGGTGAAAGGTCTGGGTTATCGTATCACTACCAAGAACTATAAAACCTTCGCCAGTGGCGCAAAAAAGGCGGATATGGACCTGGACCTCTGTATGGATGTCGTGCGGCTCGTGGATGGCAAGGCCGTTGACTGCATTGTGCTGGTGAGCGGAGACAGCGACTTTATGCCGATGCTGGACTACTGCTCTGATCACGGCGTACGTGTCGAAGTAGCCGCTTTCGACGAGTCGATGTCCGCGACGCTGCGCCAGAGCTGCGACCTCTTTGTCAATCTCTCGATGCTCAATGAGATTCGCGTGTAGGAGCTACTAACGCATAACCTCTAGAGAGGCTGCTTGTTCGTGCCGGCACGAACAAGCAGCCTCTCTTTTTTGTGAGAATTCACCTCTTCCATACGTATGTATGCATAACAGGAGATGTTTGCATTCGAGCTATTCCACTGTTCGGAATAGCGTTCCTGTTGGTGTTGTTCATGATATACTTGAGTTGAAGTTGATTTCCTTTCGCCCTTTGCCCTGTCAGGTATTCTTCTATTTCGGGCGATTGCTGGATGACGCTCTACTGCTTAGCTTTCATGAGCTATTCATGTTCCTTGGTACCTATCCGTCCTGCCAACGAGACTGCATCTCTACACTGTGTGTCAGGCAAGACGATAGGAGAAAGTGTATTTTCCAGGAGAGAAAAGAAAGGAAGCGTACATGCGAAGAATGAGCGGCCACGCCCGCCTCTCGGCATTCCTCATGATGATTGCCATGTTATTCGCGGCATGCGGAGGCACCTCCGGTGGTGGGAACACGCCCACTACAGGCACCACGGCAGGCACAACAAAACCCGCTGCTACAGCGGCGCTGGTGACTGATGTTGGCGGCTTGAACGACGGCGGGTTTAACCAGTTTTCTTACGCAGGCTACTTAAAAGCCCAGCAACAGTATGGTTTCCCCAAGGTAGTCATTCAGACGACATCGATTAGTAATTCCCTTTACATCCAAAACCTCACCTCAGCCGCGAACCAGGCAGATCTGGTGATTGGCGTGGGCTTCCTGATGGAGGTTCCAGTGTACCAGGTTGCCCAGCAGTTCCCCAACAAGATGTTTGCCCTGATTGACGGCTGCGCTACAAAAACGTCCGGCGGCGACTGCGTGAACCTTCCCAATGTGGCCCCCTTGTTCTTCAAAGAGCAACAGGCAGGCTGCCTGGTTGGTGCGATTGCCGGTCAGATGGAAATGGACGGCAAGTCTAAGGTGCCGAAGCTGCTGGGCCATAACACCATTAGCGCAGTCGGGGGCTTTGCGATCCCACCAGTCGTTCGCTATATCGCCGGGTACAAGTACTGCGCGAAGAAGGTTGATCCGAGCGTTAACTTCGTGGTCGGCTACTCGATGAACTTTTCCGACCCGACGCCATGTGCAGCTATCGCTAATAAGCAAATCACTGATAATAACGCCGACATCCTCTTCCAGGTTGCAGGCGGCTGCGGAATAGGCGTTCTGGATGCTGCTACAAAGCATAACGTCTACAGCATTGGCGTTGATGTAGACCAGAGCAAGGACTCGACCGGTGCAGTTCGCCCCAGTGTTATCACCAGTGCGATCAAACGTATTGATACTGCCGCGTACACTATCGTCATGCTGGCTGAGACTGGTGGCTATAAGAGCTTTGTTTCAAGCCCGATGACGTTTGATCTCGCGCATATGGGCGTTGGCTTCGCTCCACCAAGCTCTGCTGTTCCTGCCGATGCTGTGACGAAAGCGATGGACTTCGCCAATATGATTACGTCCGGGGCGCTGACTCCACCCGACATGATCCCAGCATAGCCTCTAACCGATGCTTCATAGCGTTGGGAAAAGGAAGAACAACAGAGCAGGTGAGGTATAGCTTCATCTGACTTGCGAAAGTCCATGTTGTAGAGACATGGACTTTCCTTGTATTATCGCCCTGGAAGTCAAAGTTTCATGCTTGTTTCTTCGCTTCTCTAATGTTATGATAAAGGAACAGTTTCCTGGCTAAAAACGTTGTCGCGAAACCATCCCCTCATAGAGGAGGAAGTCTACATGGCTGTACCACTAAAGCAACCTGAGACGAAGGAGCAGCGTTCTGCAGCGTCATTGCTCGCCCAATGGACGCGCAAAGTGGGGGCCGCGCTGGGAGGTCCTATTCTCGCGGTGCTGTTCGCACTCATAGCAGGAGCCATTGTTATCCTGATTACCTGGCCTGATAAAACCGTCGATCCTTTTAGAAATATCTACAACGCCTACACCACCCTCTTTACCGGTTCATTTGGGAGTCCCACCAAGATTTCAAACACCCTGGTGGTGGTTACTCCGCTCATTTTTACCAGCCTTTCAGTAGCGATTGCTTTCCGCGCCGGACTCTTTAATATCGGGGCTGCGGGTCAATTGGCAGTGGGAGCAATGACGGCAGATGTCATCGGCCTTACGTATACTTCGTGGCCGAGCTGGTTATTGGTTCCGACTATGCTGCTTGCCAGCATCCTGGCAGGAGCAGTCTGGGGGGGGATCGTGGGTTTCCTCAAGGCCTGGCGGGGCGCGCACGAAGTTGTCACCACCATCATGCTTAACTGGATTGCATTCTACGTAACCGATTATCTGATTAGTAGTCCCCGGTTCACCGCTCCGTTAGGGGTGGGGGAGACGAACGCACTTCCCGACAATGCCACATTACCTCCGATGGTGAACTATATCAACCAGTTTTTTGGGACACAACTGAATCCTTTCTTATATAGAGTGGATATCAGTATCCTCTTTGCTCTCATCGCTATAGTAATCTACTGGTTCATCACCTCGCGCACTACCTTTGGTTATGAGATCCGTGTGATTGGACAGAACCCTAAAGCAGCACATTATGCAGGTATTCCGATCCTGTCTCCCTGATGGGGCAGGAAATAACGTTATCCCTCACCGGTTTCAGCCAGAGTACCACAGGATTTGATGCCATTGCTGTGGCGCTGCTGGGTCGCACAACCGCGATAGGTGTACTGATCAGCTCGCTCTTTTTCGGCGGGCTGCGATCTGGTACAACTGACATGCAAGCAATTGCCCACATAGACCCTAATCTTGTGCTCATCATCGAGGCCCTGGTGCTGTTTTTTATCGCTGCCGAGTTTTTACCTGTCCTCCGACGCGCCATGCCCGGCTGGGTCCAATGGAGCCGCAGACCAACCCTTGTACCCACTGCCAGTGTTACTCCAGGCACTGACGTGACTGAAAATGGTAATGGGGATGCGCAGAACAGGGTAGAAATATCTGACCTTGATAAGGAGGAATAACTGTGTTCTTTCAAGTACTATTTAAAGGGCTGATCTCCAGCAACACGTGGTATGCCACCTTGCAATTTGCCGGATTGCTTATTCTTCCTGCGCTTGGTGGGGTTATTTCCGAGCGCAGCGGCGTCGTCAATATAGCGATGGAAGGGATGATGCTGACCGGCGCATTCGCCAGCGTGATGATTACACTGGCGATGCATAATATAGGTTTACCCGATTTTCTCAGCGTTATACTCGGCGTTCTGGGGGCAATTCTTGCCGTGGGACTGATGGCCCTCATCCACGCACTTGTCTCTATCAATTTTAAGGCCAATCAGATCATAAGCGGGATTGCAATTAATATCATCGCGCTCGGTCTGACGAGTTACCTGGTATTTATTCTCACTCCCTCAGGCCAGGGAGTTCCATCTCTACCGGGCAACTTACGGCTACCCACGTTTCCCTGGGGGCCGCTCGCCAGTATTCCCTTCCTGGGGCTTGCTCTCTTCCAGCAAAACGTCATCTTTTACCTTGCCTTGCTCATTCTCTTCGGCGCGCAATTCCTGCTTTTCCGTACAAACATCGGCCTGCGCATCCGGGCAGTAGGTGAGCATCCACAGGCGGCGGATACCGCCGGTGTGAATGTGCGCCTCCTGCGTTATATGTGTGTCATCAGCAGCGGACTGCTCTCAGGGCTGGCAGGAGCATACCTGGCGCTGGGCGTTTCAGGCATCTTCCTTGATAATATGACCAACGGCAGAGGGTTTATCGCCCTGGCAGCCGTGATTTTCGGCAAATATACCGCTATAGGAGCCGCAATTGCCTGCCTCATCTTCGGATTGGGCAATGGTTTGAGTTTCGCTCTACAAGATTTGAATCTTGGTAGTCTGCTCAATACCTTGCCTTATGTGTTCACGTTGATTGCTTTAGTAGGCCTGGTGGGCCGCACGACTCCCCCTGCCGCAGATGGCATTCCCTATGAGCCAGGATCAGAATAAGTTATTGAGAGTTATGGTAGAGGAGCAATGTCTATGCAGGAAAGTACAGCGGTGATTCCCACCGAGGAGCTGTCCACTCCATATGCTGTGGAGATGCGCGACATCACGAAAAGCTGGCCGGGCATCGTTGCTAATGATCATGTCAACCTCAAGGTGCGCAAAGGAGAGATTCACGCGCTGGTTGGAGAGAATGGTGCGGGCAAAACGACGCTGATGAATATTCTCTATGGTCTTATTCACCCCGATAGCGGCGAGATATATATCAATGGGCAACTTGTGCATATAAGCGGGCCGCGTGATGCTATTCGCCTGAAAATCGGCATGGTGCATCAACACTTTATGCTCATTCCCCCCCTGACGGTAGCTGAGAATATCGTGTTGGGACATGAGCCGGGCACCGTTCGCTCGGTCTATGACGTGAAAGCGGCGCGAGAAGCTATTCTCAAATTGAGCAAGCAGTATGGCCTGCCCATTGATCCTGACGCGCGCGTTGAAAAACTCTCGGTGGGACTTCAGCAGCGGGTCGAGATCCTCAAAACGCTCTACCGCGCCGCCGAGATCCTGATCATGGATGAACCGACCGGCGTCCTCACGCCGCAAGAAACCTTTGAACTGTTTAGAGTTCTGCGCGGCCTGGTAGAGCAGGGCAAGACGATTATCTTTATCACGCATAAGCTGCGCGAAGTGCTGGAATTGACCGACACTATCACGGTGCTGCGGCGCGGCAAGAACGCGGGCGAACTGGTGACTCGTGAGACGAACCAGGCCGAGATCGCGCGCCTGATGGTTGGCCGCGAGGTGCTGCTACGCGTCAACAAGACGCCCGCACACCCTGGCCCGGTAGTGCTGCATGTCGAGGACCTGCATGTGGATTCGGACCGCGGCTTAGAGGCACTGCACGGTGTCAGTTTCGATGTGCACGCGGGAGAAATCCTCGGAATCGCGGGTGTAGAGGGCAACGGTCAATCTGAACTCATCGAGGCGCTGACGGGGATGCGCAAGATTACGAGCGGGCAAATGACCATCACACCCGTGAAAGATGGTGTGGCGGGCAAGACAATAGACCTGACGACGTTGAACGCGCGCCAAGAACGCACCTACGGGGTGGCGCACATTCCGGAGGATCGCCGTGGCAGCGGCCTTGTACTTACCGATACCATCGAAGACAACCTGATCTTAGGAAG
>VBHV01000628.1 GCA_005881995.1 Chloroflexota bacterium
TAGGCGTTCCATATCTCCCGCTGAAGCGCCCTAAAAGGCGGGGAGCGGTGCGATCGAGCGCAGACATGGCGTAGGTGCGGTCAGCGCCAATGACCCAGGTCCCACCACTGGAAGCCAGCGCGAGTACATATCCTATGGCAATCAGCCAGCCCAGGACTTTAGCGACACCAGCAGGAAGCACACCGCTTACACTCAGAAAGGCGCTGAGGAAGCCACCTACATTGGTTAGCTGGCTCTTGGGGAGGGCGAGAACGATGAATGTGAGAAAAACGGCGTATGCGACGACAGCAATTGCGCCCGAACGGATGATTGCACGCGGCACATCACGCTGCGGGTTGTGCATCTCTTCGCCGGCACCGTTCTGCAATTCAAAACCGACGAACTGGAAAATGATTATCGGCAGAATAATGCTTACAATCAGGCTAAAGTTGGAAGGAACCAGGTTGGAGGGGTTGAGGTTCGCGCCTTTGGACTGACCGCTGATAATGAAAGCCAATGCCAGGACCACGAAGAGGGCGAGGAGCGCCAGTTTGACATAGGAGCCAAAGACGGAGAGCCATTTGCCAAACTTCAAGGACAGAATGGCGGACCAGGTGACACCCCAGATGAAGGCCAGGGCGATGACCAATTCAACAATGGCGTCGACCGTAGTGCTTCCGCCGAAGACGTAAGTCAGGCTGCCGAACCAGAAGAGCTTGATGGCGGCAATGGCTCCTACTGCCAGCGAACCACCTACCCAGAGCGGGTTGGAAATCCAGTACAGCATCGCGCCCAGGGCGGCATAGATGCGCCCTGCCGCTAACTTGCACCACTCGTACATTCCCCCTTCCTGGGTGAAGGTGCTGCCGATTTCCGCTGTGAGCAGCCCATAGGGCAGCAGAAATGTAATAGCGGCAATCACCATCCAGGTGAGGGCCTGCTCCCCGTTCGCGGAAAAGGCGCCAAGTGTATCGAGACCGATAAGCGCAGAGACGGTGTAGAAGACCATGTCGAAGTAGTTGAACTCCTTGCGGAGCTTCTTCTTCTCCTCGAGAGTCGCTTCGGATGTGACTTCACGGATACTAGTATCCATTCGATGGTACCTCCTTTACGCCATAGGAGATATGACGTAGTTGGTTCAACACGCGTGTATGTTGAAAGGTGTAGTGGCTAAAAAATAATGATTACAACGAACGCTGGCGGTTTATCGAAGAATGGAAGTGCAACGATTTGTTGTAGAGAGTAAACCACCTCCTTTGGTTGCGCTAGTAGATGGTAAATATAAGCAGTGAGAGATGAGCAGGCATCTCTATCTTGTGCGATAGTATACCATATAACAGGACAATTTCAACATGTATGCATGAGATACATAAGATGGAAGGATTAACCGGTGATAATTAAGCCAATGCCCACACCAAGCAGGCCGCCGACGATGACCTGGGTGGGGGTATGGCCGATAAGTTCGCGGAGGCGTTTTTCGGCGAAGGGCTTGCCCTGGAAGGCCTCGTCGATCATCTGGTTGAGGATGCGCGCCTGGAGGCTGACGGCGCGGCGGACTCCAGCTGCGTCGTACATGACTATCGCGGCAAGGACAAAAGCTATGGCAAAGGCAGCGGAGTCAATACCGCTCAGGCGGCCAGTGGCGGTGGCAAGGCTGGATACGAGGGCGGAATGCGAGCTGGGCATGCCACCGGAAGATACCAGGCGATTGAATCTGAGCTTGCGGTAGCGTATCAGTTCGTAGATGGTTTTTGAGATTTGTGCGACTGCCCAGGCTACAAATGCCGCGATAAGCACGCGATTATCCAGGATTGTTTTCATAGACAATTATTATGTCCTTATTCAAATGGTACTGTCTCAAGCTCTCCTGATTCCTGTACACGTAGCTGCTGGACGCGAAGTTCCGCTTGTTGTAACAGGTCGTGACAATGTTTGGCTAATTTCATGCCTTCTTCGTAATAATGCAGCGCGCGTTCGAGCGGCATGCGTCCATCTTGTAGGGCTGCTACGGCTGCCTCAAGCTGCGCGAAGGCTTCTTCGAATGATAATGTTTCCATACGCGATAACCCCTTCCTTCATAGTATGGGTCTCCAACCCCAGGATTATTTGAGAGCACTTTTAAGCATCCTGCTTAACCGTTGCTTGTATCTGTCCATCTGTTACCTGTATGGTGAGTTCGTCACCTGGTTGGACGTGTTGGATGCTGGTGACAATATGTTGATCGGCTGTACGTCGAACGACGGCGTATCCGCGGGCGATGGTCAGCAAAGGGCTGAGTGAGTGTAAACCCAGAGATGCCCCGTTCAGGCGTTCGCCTCGCAGGGAAAGATGATGCTCGATGCGCGTCTGCAAGAGCGCAGTTGTATCATCCAGTCGCTGATGGAGGCGTTCAAGCTGCATTTGTGGGCTGAAACGCTGTAAGTCGCGTTTCGCCTGGTCGAGATCCTCGCGTTTGTCTATGAAATAGGTCTCCATGAGCGTGGTCAGGGCATATTGATACGCCTGTATCCTGACTTGCCAATCGGCGATATCCGGGACGGCGGCGGTAGCGGCGGCGGTTGGAGTGGAGGCGCGATGGTCTGCCACAAAATCCGCAATGGTGAAGTCGGTTTCATGGCCGACGCCGCTGATGACGGGAATGCGGGATCGGGCAATGGCACGCGCTACGACCTCTTCGTTAAATGCCCAGAGTTCTTCGATGGAACCGCCACCGCGCCCAACGATGATGACCTCGGCTTCACCATGTTGATTCAGGAGATCAAGGGCGTTGGCGATGGCGAGCGGAGCTTCCACGCCCTGCACAGATGTTGGCGAGAGGATAACGCTTGCCAGGGGATAACGAGTGCGCAGCACGCGCAACATATCGCGCAGGGCGGCTGCCTGCGGAGAGGTGACAATACCAATTACAGCGGGCTGCGCCGGAAGTGGACGTTTACGTTCCTCGTCAAACAATCCCTCGGCCGCTAAGCGCTCTTTAAGCTGCTCGAAACGCAGGTAAAGCGCGCCGTCACCGATAGGCTCAATGCGCTCAACGTACAATTGCAGTTTGCCATCCCGTTCGTAGAGCGAGATATGACCATTGGCGGCGATTGCCATGCCGTCACGCAGGTCGGGGGCGGATGAACGGAGACGGGCATGTTTGAAGAAGACACAGGGCAACTGGGCTTCGGCGTCTTTGAGGGTAAAATAGCAATGGCCGGAGCCATAGGTTCTACAGCCGGAGATTTCGCCGCGCACCCAGACATCCTGCAAGATTTCGTCTGAATCCAGCATCTCTTTCATATAACGAGAGACCTGAGTCACGCTCATTATTGATGGAGCATCGAGAAATAGCATTATGCTCCCTCTGCGCTCTCAATGGTCATGAGAACCTGACCATACTCTACCGGCTGCCCATCGTGTACGAGGACGTCAACCACACGCCCTGCTACGCTTGTTTCCACCTCGTTGAGGACGTTGAGGGACTCGATGGTTCCAACGAGCTGGCCTACTTTGACGCGATCACCGACAGCGACTAAGGCTCCTCCTCGTGGCTTGGCCCATACATGGAACGTGCCGACTAAGGGCGCCAGGACTTTGTGTTCCGTTGATGGCGGCGTGGGAGATGGGGTAGGTGTTGGCGCTGATACGGCGGTGAAACTTACTGCCTGAGACTCGCCGGGTTGATTGTGTGTCTCTGGCGCTTTGACTTTACGCAGCACCAGGTGTATACCCTCGGCAGCGCGTTTCAGCTCTAACTCAGATACATCGCTGCGATCAAGAGCCTGTACGAGGCGCTGCAACTGCTCGATACTAATGACAGGAGCGGGAGCATCGACTTCAGAGGAATGCTCCAGTTCTTTCGGAATATTGAGTCCGTTTCCATCCATGCTCATCCTCCCTAGGCGCGCTCGACATACCCACCAGTGGTGGTACTGACGCGAATCATATCTCCAGTCGAGATGAAAAGCGGGACCTGCACCACCAGGCCTGTCTCGGTTGTGGCAGGTTTGGTACCGCCTGTCGCGGTATCTCCCTTAAAGCCAGGCTCGGTATAGTCCACGCGCAGTACGATTTTTTCGGGAGGCTCGACAGATATCGGTTCGCCATCCAGGAGGATCAGGTCCAATTCCAGGTTGTCGATCAGGTAATTTTTGGTATCGCCGAGTTGCCCGCCGGTCAAAATAATATCATCGTAGGTGTTCATGTCCATGAAATGATACTGATCGCCATCCTGGTACTGATACGTGACGGTGCTGCGGTCAAGGGTGATGCGCTTAAATTTGTCGCCGGCGTCGCAGGTGCGATCAAAGGTTGCGCCGGTGCGCAGGTTGCGTAGCTTGAGACGGACGATGGCGCCGCCGCGCCCCATTTTCACATGTTGCCAGTCGAGCACGCTGCAGGGCTGCCCTTCAAATTCGAAGGTTGCGCCTTTTTTGAATTCCCCTGTCGATATCATTGGAACTACTCCTTTATTCCTGAATCACCAGATTTTTTGGTGATTGTGTTAGTACTTCGCAGCCGTTTTCTGTTACCAGCACACAATCCTCGATGCGTAAACCTGTCCAGCCGGGGATATAGACGCCCGGCTCGACGGTGACGACGGAGCCCGCGGGAAGGATCATGTCATCGGGTGCACGTTTTGAAAGTGTTGGGGCTTCGTGGATCTGTAAACCAACGCCGTGACCAGTGCTATGGATGTAATACTCTCCCAGGCCTGCCGCTTCCAGTACATCGCGAGCCAGGGCGTCAGCTTCTTTGCCGGTTATGCCAGCGCGGATGCCTGCTTCACAGGTCTCTAGAGCTTTGAGTACGGCATTATAGATCTCCAGCATGCGTGGTTCGGCGGGTTCACCCAGGCAGATGGTGCGCGTCATGTCGGCGCAGTAGCCCTGGTAGCGCGCGCCCATGTCGATGGTGATGAGTTCGCCGCGCTGGATACGTCGCTGTCCAGGATGCGCGTGAGGCATTGAGCCGTGTGGACCTGATGCTACGATGGGTTCAAAAGAGGGGCCATCGGCGCCCAGTTCGACCATGTAGCGTAGGATTTCCCATTCGATTTCTTTTTCGGTCATACCAGGTTCTACCCAACGGCAAATATAGGCGAAGGTCTGGTCGGTAATGGCGATGGCCCGTTTCAGCAACTCTACTTCAGGGGGCTGCTTGACTATACGAAGAGTGCTGACGAAACTCTCTTCAAATGATTGGAGGGTGAAGACATTCTGTCCTGCTGCATAGAGCTTCTCAAATTCAGCAACGGTCATAGCGTCTGCTTCAAAGCCGATTTTCTTCCAACCATTCTCCCTGGCGACGTCTACGATGACCGGCATATATTCACGCGCCTCTGGTACAATCACCTGCCAGCCGGTAGCTTCTTTCTCGGCAACTTCTTTATAGAGCGGGTTGGTGAATAATAGCTGCTGCTGTTGTCCAACCAGCAGCATGCCCGCGCCCTCGTCGTCGTCGTTGAGCCATCCGCTCAGATATGAACGATTTTGGGGTTGTGTGACCAGGAAGGCATCCAGCCCTTGTGAGGCGAGCCATGTACGAAGCTGGGTGAGGGGTTGTGAACTCATGCATTACCTTCTTTAGCGTTTTGTTGTTCGCGCACGAGTTCGACCAGTCCTTCTAATGCGAGCAGGTAGCCGCGCCAGCCCAGGCCAACGATGTGGCCCCGGCAGACCGGTGCAAGCATGGAATGGTGTCGAAAGGGTTCACGCGCGTAAATATTGCTCAGGTGTACTTCGATAACCGGTGTTTTCACTGCCGCCAGCGCGTCGCGCAGCGCAATGGAGTAGTGCGTGAGCGGGCCTGGGTTGATGATGATACCATCGGCTTTCTCCGCGTGCTGCTGGAGGTAGTCGATGATGGCTCCTTCGTGGTTCGATTGGAAGCTTTCTACGGTCGCGTCCAGTTCGGCTCCACGTTTTTGTAGCGTGCTATGAATCTGGGACAGGGTGACGGTGCCATAGATGGCAGGCTCGCGTGTTCCAAGCGTGTTGAGATTCGGTCCGTTGATCATCAGAATGTTTAACATAGTCGTCTTGAAGCTTTCAAGCGTGATTGTCTGCTACCCCGGTCAAGCAAAGGATTTAGTATGGAGTATGATATCATACTTTGGG
>VBHV01000658.1 GCA_005881995.1 Chloroflexota bacterium
AGTGACGGTACGCGCCCGGCCAAGATCACGCAGCGTGGTGTTCTCCAGCTTCAAACCCGTCTTCTCAGTAATCACCTTGCCACCGGTCAGGATAGCAATATCTTCCAGCATCGCCTCGCGCCGGTCACCAAAGCCAGGAGCCTTCACCGCCAGCACGTTGAACGTCCCGCGCAGCTTGTTGACCACCAGTGTCGCCAGCGCCTCGCCGTCTACATCCTCGGCGATAATCACCATGTCCTTGCGGCCGGTCTGTAGCACGCGCTCCAGAACGGGCAGGATATCTGCAATAGCGCTGATCTTCTTATCGGTGATCAGAATGTACGGGTTGGACAAATCCGCTTCCATGCGCTCCATATTCGTCGCCATGTAGGCGGAGATATAGCCGCGATCAAACTGCATGCCCTCGGTATACTCTTTCTCCATCGCCAGGCCGCGGCCCTCTTCAACCGTGATCACGCCGTCTTTCCCGACCCTCTCCATCACCTCGGCGATCAGCTCACCGATCTCGGCATCGGCGGCAGACATTGAGGGCACCTGGGCGATCCGCTCCCGGGTCTCTACCGGCATGCTCATCGACTTGATCTCTTCGATCACCGCCTCGGTGCCCTTCTCCAGGCCCTTGCGCAGGATCATCGGGTTCGCGCCTGCCGCCAGGTTCTTCAAACCTTCGGTAATGATCGCCTGTGCCAGCACCGTCGCGGTGGTCGTCCCGTCGCCCGCCACATCATTGGTCTTCGTTGCTACCTCTTTGAGCAACTGCGCGCCCATGTTCTCAAAAGGATCGGGCAGATCAATGTCGCGTGCAATCGTCACACCGTCATTCGTAATCGTCGGTGCGCCATACTTCTTGTCCAGCACCACGTTGCGGCCCTTCGGCCCCAGCGTTACCTTAACTGCGCCGGCCAGCACATCCATCCCCTTCTTCAGGGAGTGCCGCGCCTGCTCATCAAATTGCAATCGTTTTGCCACGAAATCTTCTCCTATTCAACAATACCCATAATGTCGCTTTCGCGCAGGATCAAATACTCCTCGCCGTCCATCTTGATATCAGTACCAGCATACTTGGCGAAGAGCACCTTTTGCCCAACGCTCACTTCGAGCGCGGGCCGTTTACCATTGTCCAGTACCTTGCCGGGGCCAACCGCCAGGATTTCACCCTCCTGCGGCTTCTCTTTGGCTGTATCCGGCAACACGATTCCGCTCTTGGTGACGGTCTCGCGAGATAAGGGCTTGACTAACACCCGGTCACCCAGCGGTCGAATCTTGACACTCACAGTAGTCATACACCAGACCTCCCAAATGATTTGTGGGGACGCATATATCGCGTCCACTTTCTCTTTTTTTAGCACTCTTAGCATGAGAGTGCGAACCTGCTATATGATACACCATCATAAGTGGGTTCGCAAGGGGGCATAGTCACTAATTTTACTCGTACAAAACCTTGACGAATCATCCCCAATTCTGCTATACTGGCTATGTTCTCAATAGCGCACCACAATGGGGTTGTGGTGGTCGGAGGTTCAAATCCTCTCGCCCCGACCGCAAAAACGAGGTAGGGAAAACCTAAAGAAACGGCTTCCTACCTCGTTTTATGTATCCTCTCGTTCCTTCCTTTGATCTCAGCATTGCTGAAAAATGTAGCAACGCTGTAGCAACCGCTTTACTGTAATCTGTCAGAAAATTTCGCCCCAGAGGGCACCGGGGAGAAAACTCATCTCCCAAAATCGATTGTCCCTTGCGTCATTAAGAGTAGTGGAAACTCTTCTATTTGACCTACAACGACAGGAAGGGAAATTTATGGGTAAGGAAACCAGTATCGTCAAGATGGGCCAGAAAGACGACTTTCACAGCCTGTTCTACGCCGAAGACCTGAATGGGAACTTGCAAGTCGCGCACTCGGACAAATTCTTCTTTGGTAACACCGATCTCCAAACCCCAGATGCAAAAGCGGCGCTCAATGATCTCGTTGCCAAGCTACAAGCCCAGGGGTGGCAGCAAGTCACTGTAGGCGTTCCCTCTCCTTGGTATAGTTTCGAGTTTAAAAAAGTGATCTCTTAGACTACCAGAAACCGCCTGAACACTTTCCGCAAGGTGCTAGAGCTATAGAAGTAGCCCTGAGCGTTGGTAAACAGCAAAACTTTCTCAATCCAGGCACTGCCAACTTCACGCTGTTGCTCTTCCTGTTGCGCTTTGCGGCGTCTGAGAATGTCAACAACAAAGACAGGCAGCTTAATCATCCTGCGGCTTTTTGCTGTCTTTGGTTCTAAATCTACATAGCCATATTCTTACGGTCAAGCCATAAGGAATGCGAGACGCTATGGTGTGGTTGGGCGTTATGTCCTGAAAAGCACACTCAAATGGGCGCTCGCAATAAAGCGCCAATACGATGTCAAAAACTGGTACGGCATAGGTGAAACCAAAGATCGTCAACACTTAAGCTAATGAGGGCAGTACACGGGACTATTTGAGCGTGAAATGAACACCTACGAACAGTTGTGAACGCTACAGGTAATGGTACAATCCTTGAAACTTATTCCTTTCGATGCTCGTGTACCAATTGCTCCAAATCGAAGGAAGCGCTCAACCAAGAAAATGTACCAACAATACTACGTATTAGGAGAAAGGTGACTCATGAATTTTGACCCTGGACAACTTACTCAATTGTTAAGCCGTGTTCCCTATCCGATTGGCAAAGCTCAGCTGATTCAATTTGCACAGCAACATGGCGCGAATGAGCAGATCATAGGCCTACTCCAACGCCTTCCTGAGAAAACATTCAACTCTTCCCAGGAGGTACAAGACTCGCTTGGTGGCCTGGGAAACCTCGGAGGCTTCAAACTCTAAAGGAAGAGAAAGGTGATTTCTTGTGGAAAAGCTACTACCACACCTGAAATGCCTTTTTTTACTTCGTCGCGAGAC
>VBHV01000659.1 GCA_005881995.1 Chloroflexota bacterium
TCGAGGGCGAATTCCGAGCCGCCGCAGATAGCGGCCATCAACTCTTCATCACTAAGTGTCTCGGGTTTTGTGCCTATTCCGGCTTTCACCTTTTGCAGGGTGTCTCGCACTGCCATGCCCCAATTTCTCACGAGGGTCTGTGGTTGAAATACGAATGTTTCTGGGGCCTCTACTGCAATGGTTGTCATAGGTTAGTTCCTCCGTTTGTGAGATTGCCAGGGCGACCGCGAGGGTCGTTTTTGAGTGCCAGGGCGACCGCGAGGGTCGCCCGTACAATACTTTTGTATGCGTTAGTTGTAAGTGTACTGGTGTCGTATTGCCTGTCGATTACCGGCGGATTACCACATGAATACCGGCGAAGATATTGACAACATGGGTTAGAGAACTGATAATGATTAGAGATATTCATGAAATTACCTATATTTTTTTGTAGGTTTGGTTCCAAGTGAGAGAGGTCGAAGATGATAAGCGTTACCGCAGACCTCGAAATTGCGACGTTAGGTCGCTTTGAGGTGCGACGCAATCACGACCTGCTTACGGGGGGAAATTGGAGCCGTCGCAAAGTCGTAGATCTCTTTAAGCTGTTGCTTTCGGCGGAGCAGCACCGGCTGCATCGTGAGCAAATTCAGGAGATCCTGTGGCCCTCCTCTTCCATCGAGCAGGCGTCTAACTCCTTTGGGAAAACGCTCTATTTATTGCGCCGTGCCTTAGAGCCGGAGCTTGCCGCGGGAAAAGGCGGTTCCTCTCTTTACGTCTCGCTCGATCGTGACACGCTGATGCTCATTCCAGGTGCCATCAAGATCGATGCGGATGACTTTGAGGCCTTCACCAAACAGTTGCAGAGCCGCGTACGCAGTCGCACAGGGCTGTATAAGGGCGACTATCTGCCGGAAGACCTCTACGAAGATTGGTCGCACCGGCGGCGTGACCGCCTGCGCCGTATTCATAGCTGGCTGCTGGAAAATGCCGCGGAACTCGCGATAGCAAGTGGGAAAGGGCAGCGAGCCAGTGAATACCTGCTGGAATTGCTCGAAGGAAACTCAGCAGATGAATCCACCCACCGCCAGTTGATGCTGGTCTACGCGCGCATGGGGCGACGAAGGGACGCCCTCAACCAGTACCTGCTGCTGCGCCGGGCGCTCAAAGAGGAATTACGCACGACTCCTTTGCCAGAGACTTCCGAACTCTTTAAGCGCATCCAGATGGGCCAGGTGCCGGTTGATCTGCGCGAAGCGGGGCCAGTAAGTACAACAGTGATGGGCGCGATAAATCGGGCCCCTACAGAGGAATCACATGCCACAGCGAGCGAGGGCGCGATAAATCGAGCCCCTACGACGACAGAGGGACGGAGCATATCGCAAGCGCTGCAAGAGAGCCGCTCAGAAGGAGAGGGGCAGCAGACCGCGCCTGAAGAGATTGTCACCCTATCAAGTCCCCGGCAACTCGACCCGGACCGCATTTTGAAGGCTGAGCTGGTAGGACGAGAAGAGGAGATTGCACGCATGCAGCGCGCCTTGGCGCAGGCACGCGGCGGGCAGCGGCGCGTGCTGTTTATCAGTGGAGAGCCAGGCATCGGTAAATCACGCCTGGCGCGCGAGTTTACACACTGGGGCGAAGGTAGGCAGCAGGCGACTGTGTTGTGGGGCTATTGCTATGAAATGAGCGGATTGCTGCCTTATCAACCAATTGCGGACGCCATCACTTCCCATTTACGCACGAGCGCGATAAATCAGGCCCCTACCGAAAAGCTGCGTACTATGCTGGGGGAAAGCGCGGTCTACCTGGCGAAAATCGTGCCTGAGCTGCGTCTCAAATTGCCCGATCTTCCCGATCTCCCGCCCGAATCCCTCGGCCCTGAGATGGAACGTCGCCAACTGTACAACGCGGTTGCCCGGTATTTCAACGCGCTGGCAGCCGAAGGCCCGCTGATAGTCATTCTGGACGATTTACAGTGGGCTGATGCCGCTACCCTTCACTTGCTCAACTACCTGACCTTGCAAAGCGCGGGCAATCCTTTTGATGCTGAATCGATGACTGACAAGGACGTTCCGCTTTTCCTGCTGCTCTTTCGAACTGGTGAGGTACATGAAGCGCATCCCCTACGTGGATTGATCGCCGGGCTTGCGCGGCAGGGTATTGGTGAAGAATTACGCCTGCAGCGTCTCAGCGAAGAACAAGTGCATCAGCTGTTGGTCAATATGGCCGGACATTCCGTAGGGCCAATATTCGCAGGCGAGATTTATCGCCACACCGAGGGAAATCCCTTTTTCGTCGGTGAAGCTGTGCGTTCCTTAATCCTGGAAGGAAAGGTAGTCTGGACGGGCGAACGCTGGCAGAGTACAGTCAAAGTGTCTGAATTGGAGATTCCGCAGAGCGTGCGCCTGCTGATTGAACGCCGCCTGGTCAATCTCTCGCCTGAATGCCGCATCACCTTAACGTTGGCGGCGGTGATGGGAAGGCAGTTCAGTTCAGCCCTGCTCAGCCAGGCGCATACAATGACTGAAGATATCATCGCGGAGCATATTGATACCGCTATCCAGCTTCAGTTACTGGCTACGCTTGACGCGCTGTCTGGTAAGACGTCTGTGACCCGGTCTATTGGCAATACCGAACATCAAATAGAGGAAGGCCAGGCAGTTTTGTCTCCCTATTATCAGAGAGACCTGGACCTCGCCTTTACACATGATAAAATCCGCGAGGTGTTATACCAGTGGCTCAATCCTTTAAGGCGGCGTGTCTTGCATCGCCAGGTTGCCCAGGCTCTAGAAGATCGCTATGGGCGTGATAAATCGCGCCCCTACAGCCAGCTTGCGTATCACTATCAAATGGCTGAAGACTATGGCAAAGCTGTGGAGTACCTGTTGAAGGCGGCGGAGCAGGCAAGCGCGGTCTATGCCTTTGTCGATGCCGGAGAATACGTCAAGACCGCCCTTGATTTACTGGTTGGCGATGGAGACCGCCCGCTGCGTGCCACGCTTT
>VBHV01000629.1 GCA_005881995.1 Chloroflexota bacterium
GTTGATTTCTATCATTATGCAATAATAGAAGAAGAAATACCAACCAGAAGAGAAAGGGGAAGTCACTCCATGCATATTCCAACGTTCAGCGATGTCCTGCAAGCGCAGCGGCGCATACGTCCCTACCTGGCACGCACACCGCTCTACCGCTACCCGGCGATGGATGCCTTGCTTGATACCGAGGTGTATATCAAGCATGAGAACTACCAGCCGGTGGGCGCGTTCAAAGTGCGCGGCGGCATCAATCTTATTTCCCAGCTCAGCGAAGAAGAGCGTTCGCGAGGCGTTATCGCCGCTTCAACCGGCAATCACGGGCAATCGGTCGCCTATGCTGCCCGGCTTTTTGGAGTCAAGGCCATCATCGTGGTGCCTGAAATAGCCAATCCGGGGAAGGTGGCCGCCATGCGGGGTATGGGCGCGGAAGTCATCCAGCATGGTGTGAACTTTGACGATTCCAAGTTGCATTGCGAGGCGCTGGTCCACACCTATGGCTATCGCTACATTCATTCCGGCAACGAACCTCTGCTCATCGCAGGAGTAGCTACCGAAGGGCTGGAAATGCTGGAAGACGAGCCGGAACTGGACGTGATCTTCGTGCCCATTGGCGGCGGGAGCGGTGCAGCCGGGGTCTGTATTGCCGCCCATGCCGTAAACCCTGCTATTCAGGTCATCGGCGTGCAATCCGAAGCAGCTCCCGCGGCCTACGAAACATGGCGACAGAGACGCCTGGTCACTGCCCCCAATCGCACCTTCGCCGAGGGCCTGGCAACCGGCATCGCCTTTGAACTGCCACAGGAGATACTGCGGGAAGGCCTCCACGATTTCCTGCTGGTGAGCGAGGACGAAATTAAACAAGCTATGCTGTGGATGATCGAGCGCACTCACACGCTTGCCGAAGGAGCGGGCGCAGCGGCCCTGGCAGGAGCGTACAGCATACGCGACCAGTTAAAAGGCAAGAAGGTAGGATTGGTGTGCTCAGGTGGCAACACATCCCTGGAGCATCTACAATTGGCCTTTTCTCCGTAGGGACAAGGGGCGGATGGGAGTGGATGTGGGGGCCTCGTGCTTGTCCTCCTGGGGAATCGAGAAGGCGCACAGGACAAGCACAAGGCCCCCTCCCTGCATCACAACCACCCATTGTCCCTACGAAGAGAAAGAGTGCTCCTGCTTGTCCATGCTCTCGCTTCATGCTACAATGCAACAGACGAACGTTGTAGCACAGACACGAAGAGAAGTAACACATGGATGAGCAGGTGGTGGCAGCAGTGGAGCCACAGTCTGAAGCCGCTGGGGATATCGAAGCATTTGTAGCGCGTTACCCTTTCCCATTAGATGATTTTCAATTGGAGGCCATCGCCCAGCTCGCGCAGGATCGATCCGTCATGGTGGCGGCTCCCACCGGCACGGGTAAAACGCTAGTGGCGGAATATGCCATCTGGCGCGCGCAGCAAAGACACCAGCGCGTCATCTATACCACGCCCCTCAAAGCGCTCTCCAACCAGAAGTATCGCGATATGCGCGCCCTGTACGGCACCGATGCTGTTGGATTGGTAACGGGCGATATTGTAGAACACAGCACCGCCTCTATTGTCATCATGACTACGGAAGTGTATCGCAATATGCTGTTGGAGGAAGGCGGAGACCGTTTTGCCAATGATGAAAATCGCATTCCCTCTGCCCTCGTCGACGTGGGCTACATCATCTTTGATGAACTGCATTACCTGAGCGATATTGGACGCGGCCCTGTCTGGGAAGAGGCCATCATTTGCTCGCCGCCTCACGTGCAGTTAGTCGGTCTCTCGGCGACCGTCAGCAATGCCGTAGACCTGGCCGATTGGATTAGCCGCGTGCACCGTCCTATCGCGTTAGTTGTGCACGAGCAACGCGCCGTTCCCCTCGAACATTACTACTTCCTCGATAACAAGCTGCATCTTGTGCAGGACGCCAACGGCCAGCGCGTTGAACGCTTCCCCGATGTGGGCGGCGAGGCGCGTATCGCCATGATGCGCGGTCGCAATCGTATCTATACCTTTGGCGATGAAGAAGAGGACGAGGAAGACCAATCGTACGAAGGCAGGAAAAAGCGCAAAAATCAGTCTCAGCCCACCGGTGCCCTTAAAGAGTCATTGTCGTATCAGAGTAGGGGCGGGAGTGGTGGAGAGGAGGGGCGCGGACCCTTGCGGTCGCCCTCTGGGAATGGGGAAGAAACAACTACCTCCACAGCGCGCGATTCTCGCAAACCAAAACGCCCCGTCGAGCGCAGGACGCCTGAACCGGGCGAAGTGCTTACTGCCCTGCGCGAGGCGGACTTGTTGCCCTGCCTCTACTTTTTACCAGGGCGCAAAGTCGTAGAAGAGGCGGCCATGAGCGCCTCCCTGCACCTCTTTACCACGCCCGAGGAAGAGCGCCAGATTAGAGAAGAGGTGAGCGTGTGGCTGGAGCATCTGCCCAAAGAGGATCGCAATTTGCGACAGGTACACTTGCTGGTTGATCTGCTGCCACGTGGCCTGGCCTTTCACCATGCCGGGCTATTGCCGGGGTTGAAGGTGCTGGTCGAAACACTGTTTGCGCGGGGATACCTGCGCGCGGTTTTTGCCACCGACACACTCGCGCTTGGCATCAATATGCCAGCCCGCGCCGTGGTTGTTGGCAGCCTGAGCAAATTTGATGGGCAGGAGATGCGCTTGCTGACGCCTAACGAGTATAGCCAGCTCACAGGGCGCGCTGGCCGTCGCGGCATGGATGTCCGCGGCGCGGCGGTCATCCCCTATTCTCCCTGGGAGCCGTTTGAGGAGTCATTCAAGCGCATCACAGGCGAATTATTGCCTGTCACGAGTTCCTTTGTCATTCGCTATAACTCGGTGCTGAACCTGTGGCGGCCCGGCGATATCAAACACTTGCGCCGCATCTGTGCCTCTAGTCTGCGCGAATACCAGCGCTATGTATTGTGGGAGGAGCGCGAACTGGCGCGCCTGGAGAAAATGGAACTGCGCGCTCAAAAAGGTAAGAAGGCTGGCAAGAAGAAAGGCGTGGCGTCCGCCGCAGCCATTTCCGCACTGGAGAAGCGGCGCAAGAAGATTGGCGCGTATCCACTCAGCCGCGCTGGCGCAGCCGAACTCGAAGGCACGATCTTCGCCTTGCGCGCACTTGACTATATCGATGAGCGCGATCGACTGACGCTGAAAGGGCGCCTGCTGCGCAGTGTCTTCCACCCCGCCGGTATCTTTCTTGTCGAGTTGATTACCCAGGGAGTGCTGAATGACCTTTCGCCAGCCGAACTGGCGGAGGTTTGCAGCTGGTTCGTCTTCGATCATGAACGCCGCCTCAATAACCGCAACGTCCTGAATGCCCATGTCTTGCAGGTGCGCCGCGAACTCTGGCGTATTACCCAGCATGTGCGCGCCATTGAAGCGCAGGCCAACATTACTGCCTCCCCGGGTATTCTGCCCGATTTTCATGGCGTGGCTTTGGCATGGTCACGAGGCATGTCACTCACCGGGCTGCTCCGGCGTATCGATCTTGCCGAGGGCGATTTGCTGATGGTACTCAATCAGACCATCGATCTATTGCAGCAAGTGCAATCCGCTGTGGGCCAGGCGCTGGACGCGCGTGATTTCTGGGCCTCGCTTGAGACAGACGCGTCCACCACACACACCAAACATGTGAAAAAATATACCGCACAACTTCAGCTCTACCGCGAACGACTTGAACGTTTGCGCCCCATGCTTGCGCAAGCCACTGCTTCTCTGCTGCGCGGCATCATCATTCAAAGCCGCACTGTTCCCTCGATGGTTGCTCAGGTCGGCGGCGAAGAGGTCCCGCTTGATGCCGAAGAGGATACCGATCCGGAAGACATCATCGAAGAGGAATAGGACATATAGCCCGTTTTACCCATCCACCTCGAATCGGCTAAATTCTCCCGTTTATTGCCATTGATTAGGTGTGATGAAATGGGTAGATGTCACTACGGTAAAAAAACATTTACCGGCGAACATTACTTTGGTCATGTTGTCGAGGCTTCTCCATTGCTATAGGCCGGTAAATTGACTACCATGTAAAACCGTAAGGATATCTCAAAAGAAACAGGACACGAGAAGAGGAAGTTTTTGATGAATGCTGAAGCTTTAGTAGGAACAGTACTAGGAACCTGCACACTGCAACAACTGATCGGGCAAGGGGGTATGGGTGCGGTATATCTGGCCCAACAGTCACGTCCCCGGCGCCAGGTAGCGGTGAAAGTGTTGTTGCCAGCCACGGCCCTGAAACCACAGCATCTCGCAGCTTTCCTGGAGCGCTTCAGGCGTGAGACCGACGCTGCTGCTTCATTGGAACATCCCAATATTATGCCGGTGTACGAATATGGTGAACGTGATGGGCTGGCTTACCTGGTGATGCCTTATGTCAGCGGTGGCACATTACGCGATGTCATGGAACGCGAAGGTCAGATCCTACTTCCCAAGAGTGTCAACTACCTGGAGCAACTGGCTGCCGCGTTGGATTTTGCGCATGCGCGTGGAGTCGTCCACCGGGATATCAAACCGGCTAATATTTTATTGACACCTGAAGGACGCCTGCTGCTGACTGACTTCGGATTGGTAAAGATTGTGACCGAGGAGGGTCAGATGCTGGTGCGCTTGACGGGTGCGGGCGCGCCTGTGGGAACGCCGGATTACATGTCCCCGGAGCAGGTGATGGGTGATGAAGTTGATGGACGCGCCGACCTGTATTCGCTGGGCATCATCCTCTTCCAGATGGTCACAGGGACGACACCGTTCCAGGGGGAGACCCCTATGCAGATTGCTGCGCAACAGTTACACGCGCAGCCTCCCACTCCGCGCCGTTTCCGTCCCGATTTACCTGTCGCCGTTGAACAAGTCATCCTCAAGGCGCTCTCGAAACGTCCATCGGATCGTTATGCTAATGGCTTTGAGCTAGCCACAGCTTTCCGCCTGGCCTTATCCAACATAACAGCTCAAACTGTAGGGGCTCGATTTATCGAGCCCTCGCAAGCTGATCCATTTACAGGTGGTTCAGGGGTCTTCTCTCAACGTGGGCTATTTGATCCTAAATGGCAAACAGGCACTTTTGCCGCCGTGCAGAGTGCTGCATCCGGCAACGTTCCCGTGCCGAGCACTCCTCGTTCAACCGGTTTGCTATCCCGCACCGGCATGTTTCCAAAGGTCGGCTCGGAGAGCAGCGGAGCTATTCCTACCGCCAACGTAAACCTGCAAAATCCCGCGACCCCTCCCGGTATGTTTTCTGCTACAGGCGCACAACCAGCAGCATTTCAGGGGGGCTTGAAGGCACCATCAAAGAATGCGCCTATGGACAATGCCATGCCTCCGGTTCCTCAGACGCCAGCCAGGTCTCCTTCGACTTTCGCGGAGTCGGGCATTCGGCAATTGTCGCCTTCGCTGAACGTGTCCACGGGTTCGCTTACAGTACCGAATTACGATCAAGGTTCTCAAACCATCAAGTTGACGGGTCCGGTTAAAGTTGTGCAGGTGCCTGTGGCTCCCGGACAATACGTAACAGGGCTTTTACCCGTACCACCTGCCGTACAGCCTCCCGCTCCGGTGAAATCGGTCCCAAATATACTCAAGAACATAGTAATGGTGGCGGTTCTGTTGATACTGGTCCTCGGTGGTGCCGCCGGCTTCTGGTTTGTGCGCACGCATAATAGTCAGCCTACCACCGGTGCGCCGACGACAGGTACACAGGGAAAACCGAATTTGCAGGCTACCCTGGCTGCCCAGGCGACCGCTACTGCCCAGGCCAATACCATCCTTGCCGATCCACTCAGCTCGAATATCCGCAATTTGCCGGAGGGCACCAGTGCGACGAGAGCCTATGTATTTCAGAATGGCGCGTATCATATTACCGATTTAGGCAAGCAAGGTGTGGCTGTAGTGGTGCCTTATGCTCTGCCCAATGAGCCAATGGCCTATTCGCTTACCATGCAAGAGATTCGTGGAGATGATACCTCGCCTGTGAACTCCTTCGGTATGATCTTCCGCTACAACCAGCAGGCAGGTACCTTCTACAGCTTTGAAGTGGTCAATACCACCGGGGATAACGGCAAATACTGGTTCTACAAGTACGATCCCAACAAGGCCAATCCCTGGACTCCCCTCTGGAGCCAGAANNNNTCTCTTTCCAGGTCAATGGCAAATCGCTTGGCAAGCCGACTGTAGATAAGTCCTATGCTTCGGGCTATGTCGGTATGCTGGTAAACCTGGATGGCACCGAGATTGCTCTCTCGAATCTGTTGATTATCAAGGTTTAAAGAGGTCGGCACCTACCCGCCCTGCCAACGCACTGCGTGCTACGGCTTCGCCGTCAGGCAGGACGATAGGAGTACTTTGGTCATATCCTTAAGGCTAATGCATTGTCAGAACCCTCTCATTTGGCTAAGATAGCATCATGGGGTAACGTGTAACTTCCAGGGCGAACCCTCGCGGTCGCTCTGGAAGCAGCCAGCAGCAATGAGAGAGGGGAATTTGCATGGATGCTGAAGTATTGAGGGGGAAAGTACTCGGAACATGTAATCTGCTAGACGTGATTGGTTTGGGGACCATGGGAGCCGTGTACCTTGCCAACGAAAGTGCGTCTCTATCTCCGGTCAGGCAAGCTGAGAAGTACCTGGCTATCCAGTCGCAACCTGTTCGTCAAGTAGCCGTGAAAGTGTTGCTACGCGCCGCTTCTCTTGAACTTCTGCAACAAATTGAGTTCCTGGAAAAATTCAACAAAGAGATAACGCCTGTCTCATCCCTGGAACATCCACACATTGTGAGCGTCTATTCCTATGGCGATGTTGATGGCCTGGCTTATCTCGTGATGCCATATATCGCCGGGGAAACGCTGGAAGATGTGCTTACGCGAGAAGGTGCGCTCCCTTTGCCCAAAGCAGCCTCCTACCTGGAACAAATCGCTGCCGCTTTAGATTACGCGCACTCGCGAGGAGTTATCCACCGCGACCTCAAACCTGCCAACATCCTGGTGAAGCCTGACGGTACCTTGTTGCTGGCTGATTTCCACCTGACTGCCTTGTTGACCGAGGGAAAAACCGCCCAGATGCGCCTCTCTCGACCCGGCATGCTGGACTACATGGCCCCGGAGCAGGTGCTAGGCAAAGCGGTGGATGGGCGGGCGGATCTCTATTCCCTGGGAGCGATCCTGTACCGCATGGTCACAGGCGTGCCGCCTTTTTCGGGACAAACGCTCATGAAAGTGGCGACGAAACACCTGAAGATGCCACCGCCTTCCCCTCGTGCCTTGCGTAGTGGTTTGCCTGCTGCTGCTGAACAGTCCATACTTGCAGCCTTAGCGAAAACGCCGGCAGAACGTTATGCTCGCGCGCAAGATCTGGCCCTGGCATTTCGTCACGCCTCCTATGGGGATGCTACACAAAAAGCAACCACTGCATCTCCGTCAAACCCCGGACCTTTGCAGTCGCCTCCTGGACAGAACGCGTCGTCCTCGCAGAAAACGCTGCCTGCTCAGCAGGATACAACAGGGGCGTACCTCTTTACGCTACGTGGGTCATTCGATCCAAATTGGCGTACAGGCCTTTTGTCCGCTACCGGTGGCCAGCAGGGCGATTCATCATCGACCGATCCCATAATGTTGAGACCTGCTTTGTCTGCCTCAACAGATATGTATCTCAAGCTTGGAAACGAGGCGCCTATCCGTCCTGCTAACATGGGCGCGATAAATCTAACCCCTACAGCAGCACAAAAAGAGGAGACGCGCACGACAAAAACCCTTCCGCAATCAGCACAGCCAGCGATGAACCGCGTGACGCCCGTCAATCAGACCAGGCCCTTGCAGCAGGCGATAGAAACTGGTAATAGTGCAGGGAATGCGCCGCTATCCACCGTTCGCTCTTTCGAGCAGGAGAATACCGGTGTAACAGGCACATATAAATTGACCG
>VBHV01000660.1:0-2175 GCA_005881995.1 Chloroflexota bacterium
AGGTTACCTGGTAGGTAAACTGGTTCGTCGTTCCTGTGACAGGTAGCATGATTAAAAGCTCGCCCGCTCTGGCAAACAGAGTGTTGTATTTCGCTGCGGCTCTACTGACGGCAAACTCTATGCCTTTAGCCTTTGATGTATCCAAACCTGTCGTGGAGTTCAGACAGAAGCCCCACCCGTTAGGGCTGGGGCGACTGACGCAGCAAATCGTCCCTATGTCCCCACTTATCCAGGAAACGATAAAAATTTCTCCTTGTCAGGCGGGTACGCTCGGCATCAGAGAGTTTGGCATTTTGCAGCTGAGGGTGACACTCAACGGGTAAGCCGGGCGTGACGACGGCGATTTTCCCACAATCTCTCACCGCGAAGTTGAAATCGATATCCATATAATAAGGGAAACGATAGCGCTCGTCGAACAGGCCTGCGCGCCTGAGCAGCGTTCTTTTAAAGGCCATACATAGTCCCGCGATTGCCTCGACCTCTTGTTCGTTGGTCTCTTCAAAGTGGCGCATATCTTCTGTAAGCAGGCCGCGCAGTCCCGTAATGCCAACATCGCTATCCGATAAGACTTCGCCAAGTGGCGCAAACACATCGCCGGTCAGTTCAACCGAGCTATCAAGCAGCAGCACATACTGCCCCCTGCTGCTCTTCAGCCCGACGTTGCGAGCTTCGGCTTCACCTACCGGGCGCGCAACGGTCACCAGGCGCAATCGCTGGTCATCACGCTGCATCACTTTTGCCCAGGAGTTCAGTTCATCCTGCGACCCATTATCGACCAGTACAATCTCAACAGCATGCCCGTCAGCGAATCTCGCCACGCTTTCCACGCAGCGTTTTGTTTCTTCAAAGCTATCACACGCCAGTATATTTACCGAAAATGCGCAGCTATCTGCTTCATCCAGCAGCGAGGGAACCTGGCGCGTGGTGCGATAGACTGTGCCGTCAACCTCGACGCTGGGAAGGATGATGAGATGCGCTCCATGGGGATTATCTTTAATCCCGTAGCCTGCCTCCTCAATCTGCCGTTTCAGATCATCGGCCCGATCATATTTCCCTTTCCTGCGCAATTCATCACGCTCGTGTGAGAGCGCCAATATATCTGCTGGAATACCAGTGCGAGATGGTTGTACAGTCATTTGCTTAACCCTTCTATAGACCAGGACAGGCCTGGCCGCTACATGTCTATTTACGCTGAAACGGGCTGGAAAGCCTCTGTCATTCATTCAGGGGATGCCAGCGTTCTCCGGGTCTTCTAAATTTTAACACACGCGGCAATAAAAGTGACTAACGTACACTTACAGTATCCCACTCATGACGAACGCGCCAGGTTTCTCACTTCGCTCCCTGGGCTCCGCCGCGTTTTGAGAATACATTCGATAAGAAGCTCTAGGTTTGGGGGTGCTACTTGTAGGATTCTTGCTTTGTGAGTAGGGGGACGAGGTTGCATTTCAGATGATGAGTATACTGGATGATAAGGCTAATTAGTTCTGAGGCTAGCATTTGCTGATGGCGGGGTCGTTCCCGCAGCGAGGAGTGATTTCTCCTGATACGGCATCTGTACCGCCGGCCCTCGTGGATGAGCCCGGCGGTACAACTCGTATTGAATATTTGAGCAAGGATGAGTTTGACATGATTGAAGATTTTCAGATAGGCGCTGATAGTGGTGAGCCCACCCTCAATGGTATTTATGATGATCAAAGTACCATTGAGGGTAGTGATGAAGTAGATTTAAAAGTGCTCATTCCCAAAGAAGGAGTAAGCATTGAGAAGAATGATAGAAGTTTGTCTGAGTTCGAACGCTGGTACAAACAAGGGCGTCTAATTATTGATCCAGAATGGCAGCGTTCCTATATTTGGGATAGATCGAGAGCATCTAAGCTTATCGAATCTTTTCTTGTTGATATTCCGGTTCCCGTAATATACCTCTCTAAAAATGAGGGAGGGAAATATGAAGTCATTGACGGAGTGCAGAGATTAACTTCTATATTCAAGTATTTTAATGGCGAGTTCCCTCTCAGTGGTCTAGTGATGTTAAAACTGATGGATAAAAAGAAATTTTCTGAACTTCCCTCAGAAATGCAGAACAAGCTATCGGACGCTACTTTAAGAACTTTTGAATTATCTCCCCAAACCTCGAAGAAGAAGTTGGCGGTTTACGAGGAGTTTGTGAAGAGT
>VBHV01000660.1:2221-2726 GCA_005881995.1 Chloroflexota bacterium
TTGAAAACTTTTATTAATGACTTCTTTGAATATTACAAGAATCCGCTAGATGCGAAACTAGATGAGTTTGAAAAACAATTCAAAAAAGCTACCCGGGCCGCTTTCACTGTTTTTGGTGATTTTGCATACAGATTGCGCCAACAGGATAGCAAGGGCGGAGGTGAGTGGGCTACTCGCGTTAATGCCGCCGTTTTCCAGGTGATCGCCGTATCACTTACGAATTATGATCTGAGTCAAGTTACCCAGAGACGAGATGCTATCCTTGAGGAGTATCTTGATATGGTTACTTGTGATAGCAACTGGCTAGATAGTGTCTCCAGGTCTACTGGAGATGCTCGCAGAATTCGTTATGTAGTCAAGAGATAAGACTCATTAATGATGCTGCATTAGATCACGAGGAACACTACTGGCGCAGCGGTAAAACTATTCCTTCTAATGCAAGGCTTGCTCATAGATTGTGTAATATGAAGCGACCAAAATAAGTTTGGTGTTTGCTGATATTACG
>VBHV01000630.1:0-8862 GCA_005881995.1 Chloroflexota bacterium
GAGATGATACGTACGGATGTCCTGCAACTCTATGCGATGCCGAGGGCGCAGTTGTTAGGCAACGATGGTCGCAAGCTGCTGGACACGGTAGCCACGCTGGCGAACACGGCTTTTGTGGGCCAGATCGACCAGCAAGGTCAGGTGACGCCTGGTGTAATACAGATCCATTATGCCATCCAGCAACTGGCAACCTTTGATATCCGGGCATGTACAGCAAGCAACCCTTGCTCCGTCCAGTGACGTCAATCGTAGGGACAAGGGGCGGCGGAGCGGATGGGCGGGGGCCTTGTGCTTGTCCTCCCTGGGGATCGAGCAGGCAAGCAGGGACGGACAAGCACAAGGCCCCCACGTCCGCTCCACAGCGCCCCTTGTCCCTACAACAATAATAAAAAGAGGAGATGGCAATGAGCACAGAACCAGTTCGGCGGCTTGGGAAATACGAGTTACAGGAACGCCTGGGACATGGTGGCATGGCGGAGGTCTGGAAAGCGCTGGATACGCAATTGCAACGCCATGTGGCTATCAAGCTGCTGCATGCTAATCTACAGGCAGACCCGAATTTTGTGACGCGCTTCCAGCATGAAGCGCAAGTCATTGCATCCCTGCGCCATCCCAACATTGTGCAGATTCATGATTTCCAGGTATCCCAACCTCCTGAGTCAAACACTCCTACCGCCTACATGGTGATGTCTTACATCGAGGGGCAAACGCTCGCCAACTACATCTCCAATACCTCTGCTCGGGGAAGAATTCCAGCGCCTGTCGAGATCGTCAATCTCTTTACGTCGATCAGTCTTGCCGTTGATTATGCCCACCAGAAAGGGATGATTCACCGGGATATCAAACCGGCGAATATCTTGCTGGACAAGCATAATACCGCGCGCAATCCAATGGGGGAGCCTATTCTCACCGACTTTGGGCTTGCTAAACTGCTGGGAGTATCGGCCGGTACCCTGACAGCTACTTCGCTGGGCACACCCCTATATACTTCACCTGAGCAAGCCCAGGGCTATGCTGGCAACGAGCGGAGCGACCTGTATTCGCTTGGAATCATTCTCTACGAAATGGTCACAGGCGCACCACCTTTCCGGGGCGAAAGTCCAATGGCAGTACTGGCACAGCACCTCAATGTTGCGCCAACATCTCCTGCTATCCTCAATCCGAATATCCCGCCAGCGCTGACGATGGTTATTCTGACGGCTCTTGCCAAAGACCCGAACGCGCGTTTTGCCCGCGCTACTACCATGGCTGCCGCTATTGCCGAGGCACTCAATGTCCCACCCCCTGAGAGCCTTGGCCAGCCTGCATACCCACAGGACGCGCGCCTGATGCCCACCTACTTTACCAGCAAGCAGGGCGACAGCGAGGGTCGCCCCTACCCTACTACGCCGGTTTCCTGGCAACCTGCGATGTCACCCCCCTCAGGCGGCATGCCAGCTGTATCTGCAGCCAGTAGCAGTCCCGGAACCATATTGCCTGGTAATGTAACGCCGCAACATGCTACGCCGGCTTCCTGGCAACCGTTCTCGGTATCGGTGTCCGGCGGAGGAGTGGCAGGATCGGGAGGATCGGCGGGAACAATGCAAGCGCCAGTTGCCCCGGTACCTCCTTCACCGGCAAGTCCATCTGCACCCCCCTCGTTGCCACCAGGGAGACGAAGGAGACAATGGAGAGGCCTGTACACGGCCCTGATTGCTCTCGTTATTCTCGTGTTGCTGGGGTCTGGACTGGGCGCATACTTTGCGTTTTTTTCCAAGAGTAGCCCGCCCGCTCCCATTCCTGGGGGACAGGCTTTCTTCTTGAGCAGTGGGCAATTCAATACCGGCACTGCTCAAGGCATCGGCGATCAGCTGGACATTTCACTGCAACATGTCCCTGATGCTCAACCAGGCAAAAGTTATTATGCCTGGTTACTGGGTGATAGGCAGCCGCATGTAGAAACGCAGCCACTGCAACCCCAGGCGCTGTTTACGCTGCCGCTCTTGCTTGGGAAATTATCCGTGAACAATGGGAACGTGAGTTTCTTTTACAAAGGAACGGCGCAGCACGATAATCTGATCTCAGTAACAAGCCGCATGCTGATTACCGAGGAGGATACTAATGGAACGCCGCGCGGCCCAGCCGCTGACCGCAGCGCCTGGCTCTATTACGCGGAGATTCCGCAAACGTCATATGGAAATCCTGCATTAAGCGCGCTCGATCACATCCGTCACCTCTTTTATAAGGAAACGAGGTTGGGCGTGTTGGGGCTGCCCGGTGGATTAGACGTCTGGCTCTTCAGAAACACAGAAAAAGTGCTGGAATGGTCCATTAGCGCACGAGATGATTATCATCCACAGGTCACAGACCCGACGGTCATTCATAACCTGTTTCTCAGTATCCTGGACTACCTGGATGGAGCGCCAAATGTGCAGGTGGACGTGCCTGGTGGTAGTCCCGTGGCTGCCGACACTACTATTTCCAGAGTAGCGCTGCTTTCGGTAGCCCCTGCACAGGTGAACCTGACAGATCTCGCCAATAATCCCCCCGGCTACCTGCAACATATCGCTCTCCACCTGAATGGCGTGGTGCAGGCCCCGGATGCGACGCCGCACATGCGGACGCTGGCCACCCAGATCATCGAGGCGCTCAATAACGCGAAAATGTGGTTACAACAGGTGAGAGCAGACGCTCAACAGCTTGTCAAAATGGACAAGTTTCAATTGGCGCAAAGCTCAACGCAAACGCTGCTCGATAACATGCTGGCGAATGCCACCTACGCCTATATCGGTCAGCTTGATCCAAAGACTAACCAGGTTTTGCACGGCGTTCTCCAGGTTCATTATGATGTAGCCGGGCTTGCGACATTGACCATCTCACCGAATCTGCCGCAGAATATCTAAAAGGGGATTAACGATCTGTATGGAGCTAGAACGGCTTGGTAAATATGAACTGCTGGAGCGTCTGGGGCAAGGGGGCATGGGCGAAGTCTGGAAAGGTCGTGACACGCAATTACGACGCTACGTGGCAATAAAGCTCCTTCACGCTGATCTACAGGCCAATCCTGATTTTGTCACGCATTTTATGCGCGAGGCTCAGTTCGTCGCATCCCTGCGCCATCCCAATATTGTGCCCGTCCACGATTTCCAACTCTCGAGCACGGAAGGATCAAAGGCGAAGGCGTATATGGTGATGGACTACGTTGAGGGTGGAACTCTGGCCGACTACATTCGCAACACCGTGCGCAAAGGTCTCTTCCCTCCGGCTGCCGATATTGTTTACCTCTTTACAGCAACTGGCCTTGCCCTGGACTATGCTCATCAGAAAGGCATGATCCATCGCGACATCAAACCAGCTAACATCCTGCTGGACAAGCCAGGTATAGGCAAGGCCATAGGTGAGCCATTTCTCACCGACTTTGGTATTGCCAGATTGCAGGGAACAAGCACTTCAACGGTGACTCGCGCTTTGATCGGGACGCCTCTCTACATCTCACCAGAGCAGGCGGAGGATCACGCAGTTGACGAGCATTCCGATCTCTATTCACTTGGTATCGTGCTGTACGAAATCGTGACCGGCATCACGCCGTTTCGCGGCGATAATCCAATCGCTATCATGATGCAGCATCTGCATGAAAAGCCGACACCGCCTGCCCTCATCAATCCGCATATCTCGCCTGCGCTCTCGGCGGTTGTACTGCGGAGCATCGCCAAAGACCCGAAAGAGCGTTTCCCTACCGCCGCCGCTATGAGTGAGGCGCTGGCCCAGGCGCTCAATGTAGCAGTTCCCACGAAGCTCAATCGGACCGGGAGCATAAACGGGCAACCTGATTATAATCCCCTCCAGCCGACCGGGCCGGTGCCCGGCATGACGCCTCATCCTCCTGTTCTTACGGCTTCACCGCCCGCCACGTTCACACCAGCTTCACCGGGCATTTACGGCTCCTATGGCGATCGCTCGCCGCAATCACCACTATTACCGTTGCCACAGGAGCAACAAGCGCAACCTGCACAGCCTGCACGACACCCACTGCCTCCACATTTCCGGCGCAAATGGTTGCTTGTCGTTGCAATAGCCTGTATTCTACTTGGGGTGGTGGGTATAAGCACATTCCCTCTGCTTTTCCCTAAGAACGTCACCACTACACCCACAACAAGCGCTGTAGTTGGGCACATTGTCTTTCACAGTAGCCCGAACGCTCCCAGCAACACCTTCGATCAATTGCAGATTGATCTTGAAGGTATCCCTGCTGCGCCTAACAGTACAGCCTATTACGCCTGGTTAGGAAATTCCAACAACGAGGTAGCAGCATTCCCACACTGGCAAGTACAGGTCTCAAACGGCGCCGTCCATGGGCTTTACTCCAGCAGTCCGCAACACACCGACTTGCTAGCCCACAGCGATTGGTTTCTAGTCACGGCAGAGCCTGCAAACAGCACGCCGGTCATCCCTTTTCCTGACCCCAGCAAGCACTTCTATTACGCCCTTATCTCACACACAGCCTCCTCATCTCCCACCTTCGAAGTCAGGCAATGCCCAGGGAGTAATACGGTGAGTCCGTGCAGGTAGGGCCGCCCAGACATAGCATCAACCCCCGTCTGCTCGAGCAACTTGGCCACCAGCGCTGTCCAGCCTGTTTGATGGCTCGCACCGACGCCCCTGCTCGTGTCACCGTGGAAGTATTCGTAGAACAGCGGGTAATCGCGCCAGTGCAGGTCGCTCTGGAAGGTCTCGTTCGAGCCGAAGACCGGGCGGCGTCCGTCCTGCCCACGCAGGAAAATGTAGGTCAGCCGACAGGAAAGGTGATGAGAGGTATTTATGGAATTATTCCGTATTTGCTCTGTTCGCGCATCGTCTAAAACAAAGGGGGTCGCTTCACGAAGCGGCCCCCTTTGCAGTTCATTTGACGTGATCGTTTACTCCTGCAAAGTGCATGGATTGTGCGAGAGTATCTGGCGGAAGTCCTCGATGAGCGTCATAGGATGTCCGCCAAGCCCAGTGTAGGTCAGAACGAGTAACTGGCCGTACTGGTTGTTCTGGCCGAAGTCGTTCGTACTCCCTGGGATATGGTTGCCGATCCGCCAGATGCACTCGTTATCTTCACTGCCGGTGCTGAAGAAAGGATAGAAGACCGCAGCAGAGCCATCATCGGTTAAGGGAATCAATGTGCAGTCAACACCAGTAGAACGGTTGCAGGGCGGTGTTGACGTTATCTCGATGCGAGGTAGGTCCGCTTCGAAAGCCATGCGGCTGTAGTTCACATCGTAATTCGCTCCGGTCAGAGGGCTGGTGTATTGGATCGGAGTTGGATGCAGCTGGGTGTTGCCATCGGGCCACAGCGGCTGATACGAGGTGCCATCAAAGCCGGGATCGTTGGTTCCTGCGCACCCAGAAACTGGGATCAGCAGCGATACCGATGCCGGCTGGCAGAACGTGTCATCCGCATCGGCTTTCTCCTGGTCGCCAGGGATCCCCTCTTTGCCATTGCAGGTGGCGGTGCTGGAAGCGATTGAGGTGCAGTAGTCCCAGTGGCCGATCTCATCGGAGAAGGCGATGTTGTACGAATGCGCCGCCCAGGTCACGCGTGTCTTCTCTGACGAGGTGCTGTACATCGGATGGAAGTTGTAGGGAATGTTCATACATTCTGTGCCGGTTGGCGCGAACTCCACCTGGCCGAAGCCGTTGGCGGCGCTGGATGTCATCGAGCCACTCTGGCCGGTTGTCAGGTCATTGATGCCGATTTGCAAGCCGTTGGGCGTGTCGTGCATCGTCACGGCCAGCTCGTCGCCGGAGTTCATGAAGAGGTCGGCCGATGGGTTGGGCGTGAAGGTGTGGATGGTCGCATTGACCGGATTGGGTGGCGAATTCGGTTGTGGATGGCCGCTCTTCGTGATGAAGGCGAAGTTGACGTATTCCGGGCTGCCGATGTGAGCAACACAGGTGGAGTTTAACACCTGCCCTGTCACTGGGTTTTCGGAGAGGCTGTCGATGTTGAGAGCGGCGCACCACTTAGTCGGATCGCAGCTGATGCCACCGGGAAGCTGGAATGGTGCCCAGCCGGGAGGATAGAACTGCATCTCCATGAATGCCACTCCGGGGTGCCTGGGGCTGATCGCAGGATCAACGATGTTCTTATCGCTGTCCGGCGTGCACGTGCTCAACAGTTCTGGGAACGACTGCGTGTCGCACATGGCCATGCCAAACCAGAATGCGGGGGATAGAACGGATGAGTTCATATCTCATCTGGTTGCCTGAGCCAGGCGCATTGGAGTAGAAGAGGGTTGATGGCTCGTCATGTCCAACATAGACGTCTTTGCCGAAAACCTTCTCGGAGTCATAGACATCCACACAGCGCTGACTGTCTTTACTACAGCTGAGAGACGCGTGTGGACTAGAGGTATCGGCAGCGTGCGTCGGCTTGTATAGCGTGAACACCGCTGACAGGGAGAGGGCGATCATTGCTGTTAGCATAAATCCACCCAGGATGAGGTACGACTTGGATAGGAGCTTTTCTCTCAAGGGCTTTCTCCTCGTTGAGTAAGTACTAACAATAAGATAAACAACAGCCGATGCGCCAAAGGGAATCGCAGAGTAAATAAAATCTGTCATGACGCCCTAAAAGAAGCATTACCACTTTTGAGTATACTCAGGTGAGGGGCTTGAATATCATTGAGGAATGGTTAAAATCTGGTCAAGAAATGAGCCAGAGGAGGGGGACATGGTAAAGTTTTTATTCTGCGCATTCGTCCAGGCAGGCGGCTCACTTGCGCGGCTTTACGTCACCCTGGTGGTTCAAGCGGCCGCTTGAACCACCAGCAACAAATGTGTGTAGAGTACATTGATACAGGGCTGCCTGATGCCCCGCCTCAGCAGATGCGCGGCAATGGATCTCCCACCAGCATATCCAGCACGCGCATACCCCCGATGTCGGTGCGCAGGAAGACCATGCCTGGTGGGTCGGCCTGCACAGCGCCTATAATGGCGGCTTCGCGGCCCAGCGGGTGATTGCGCATGGCCTTCAGCGCGGCATCAGCTTTGTCGGGAGCGACGATGGCCAGGAGTTTGCCCTCGTTAGCGATGGTCAGAGGGTCAAGACCCAGAATTTCGCAGGCCCCTCGTACCTCGCCGTGTACGGGAATGGCGTGTTCATCGAGGCCGATGGCAACCTCTGAGCCTATTGCCATCTCGTTCAAGGAGGTTGCTACGCCGCCGCGGGTAGGGTCCTTGAGGCAATGCACGCTGGCACCTGCTACTTCGAGCAGCGCGGCTGCCAGTGTATGGAGTGGGGCGGTATCGCTCTGTACATCGGTTTCGATCTCTAGTGCTTCACGCGCCATCATAATGGCGATGCCGTGATCTCCAACGGCGCCGCTTAACAATACCTTGTCTTCTGGCTGCAATTGCGTTTGCCCAAGCAGCCAATTGGCGTGGATAATCCCTACACCGGCGGTGTTGATGAATACACCATCGGCCTTGCCGCGTTGAACTACTTTGGTATCACCGGTGACGATAGCGACACCCGCTTCCCTTGCTGCTGTCGCCATCGACGCAACGATGCGGCGCAGGTCGGCGATGGGAAAGCCTTCCTCCAGGATAAAGCCTGCCGAGAGGTAGAGAGGGACAGCACCGGCCATTGCCAGGTCGTTGATCGTGCCGTGAACGGCCAGTTTGCCAATATCCCCACCTGGAAAGAAGAGCGGACTGACGACATAGGTATCGGTGGTGAAGGCCAGGCGTTGACTCGTTCCATCCAGGCCGAAGGTTGCTGCATCGTCCATCGCATCGAGCAGCGGATTTGAGAAAGCGGGCGCGAAGACGCCCTCGATCAGGTTATGAGTGGACTTGCCGCCGCTGCCATGACTGAGCGTGATTTTTTCGTCGCGCAGGTAGAATTTATGACGGCGGGCCTGCCTTGTGCGTTCGATCTTCTTCAGCACATCGCCGATGCGCTCGCTATTGCCTGGTGTTGACGTATCCATACAAACCTCCTGGAGTCCGGTCTTTTACGAAATATCTGTGCCTTCGCCCTTCTGTAGGGACAAGGGGCGGTGTGAGGCGGATGCGGGGGCCTTGTGCTTGTCCCTGGGTGGCCTGCTCGATCCCCAGGGAGGACAAGCACAAGGCCCCCTCTCCACGCCTCTCCACTCCTTGTCCCTACGACCCGGCCATGGGGAGAACGTTCAGGCGGGAACGTTCAGAGGCCATAGAGAAGCGACCATAATTGAAGTACGCGGCGCAGGCGCCCTCCGGCGACACCATGCAGGTGCCGATAGGTGTTTCGGGGGTACAGGCGGTTCCAAATACCTTGCACTCCCAGGGTTTAATGACGCCCTTGAGTACTTCGCCGCACTGGCAGGCCTTAGGATCGGCAACGCGCAGGCCTGGTACCTCGTAACGCAGCTCGGCGTCCCAATCGGCAAACTCTGGACGGAGCTTCAAGGCGCTGTGGGTGATGAAGCCAAGCCCGCGCCACTCGAAGAAAGGCCGCAGTTCCATCGTTTGCGCCATCGCCTGGAGCGCTTTGACGTTACCCTCCGGTCGAACCACGCGCGCGTACTGGTTTTCTACCTCGGCACGGCCCTCGGATATCTGCTTCACGATCATATAGACGGACTGGATGATGTCGAGCGGCTCGAAGCCTGCAATCACGACGGGCTTGTGATGGTCGCGCGCAACAAAGTTGTAGGGGCGCATGCCGATTACCATGCTGACGTGACCGGCACCGATGAATCCATCCAGGCGCAAATCCGGCGAGTCGAGTATGGCCTTCATCGCGGGAATGATGTTGACATGGTTGCAGAAGACGGAGAAGTTCTTGACGCCTTCCTCTTTCGCGCGTAAGAGCGTCACCGCCGTCGAGGGGGCAGTCGTCTCAAAGCCGTT
>VBHV01000630.1:8921-11714 GCA_005881995.1 Chloroflexota bacterium
CCCTTAGAGCCTGGCACGCGCATCATGTCACCAAAAGTAGTGAAAATAACGTCGTCCATGCGGGCAATGGCGATGGCATCGTCGATGCGGCCCATGGGCAAGACGCAGACAGGGCATCCTGGTCCATGGATTAGATCAATGTTGTGCGGCAACACATCCTCAATGCCATGCTTGTAAATGGTGTGGGTATGTCCACCACAGACTTCCATCAGCTTGAGAGGCCGGGAACCGGATAGTTTGGCAATCTCACTCGAGATACGTTTTGCCAGCTCTGGATCGCGGTACTCGTCTACGTATTTCATGCTCATTGGGAATTCTCCTTCCTGACTAACCTATGGATCACCTCTATAAGTGCGTGGTAGGCCGTTGCCTGCGCCTCCTGGATACGCGGAATGTGGTCGCTTGGGGAATTGATGCAAACATCTACTGCCGCCGAGCGCATCATCTTGCCACCATCGTAGCCGGTTAGCCCTATCGTCAGCAAACCCTGCTTCTTTGCCTGCTCAAGCGCCTGTAACACATTGATTGAATTGCCGCTCGTCGAGATACCGAGTGCGATGTCGCCTCGCCGCCCGTATGCGATAACCTGGCGAGTATAGATGTTTTCGAAACCGACATCGTTGCCCACAGCCGTGACTACCGCAATGTCGTTGGTCAAGGCAATGGCTGGCAAAGGGACCCAGCCGGGGAAAGGCGGAACGAGCAATTCAGTTACCAGGTCTTGAGCATCAGTAGTACTACCCCCGTTGCCAAAGGCCAGCAATGTGCCTCCCTCATCGAAGGCGCGTGCCATCGCCCGACCGGCAGCAATAATCTGGTCGAGAGAATTTTCAAGGGTCATACGGCGCAGCGCTATCACCTCGCGGCACTTCTCAAGCGTCGAGTGGCGCACCTGTGCCAGCACATCCTCTATACTCGCCTTGCCTCCCTCAAAGAGAAAGGGATAAAAGAGCCGGTCGTACTCAGACCCTTCCGTATCATGCATCGCTTGCCTCGCCAGCGTCGTTGGGGGAATGACTTTCAACGTTAGCAATGGCTACACCGCCGTGTACAAGCAGCCAATCCCCTGGAACAACATCCTCCACAAGGGTAATATCAACCTCCTCCGTCTTGTCCTGTACTGTGACAAACGCTATTCCCGTCTCAGCATCGACCTGCAGCACTTGAACCGTCACTGCCTCGTCGGAACAGGTAATACAGTGTCCCTTTGCACCCTCTGCATCCAGTTCGCAAGTTGGGGCGTCTGGTTCGTGTATCGCGGGAAATATTTCAATGAGTTTGTGATTCGTGGACGCGATAAATCGCGTCCCTACATCTTGCTGGTTACTCATGTAAGTAGTCCTTCGTGCTCAAAGAAAATGTGCACTAGTTCCCATAAGACGTGGTAGAGTGTCTCATGGGTTTCCTGGATGACCAGGGGATCGTGTGCCTGGACAACGAAGCAGAAATCTAAGCTGGTTTCCTTCATGAGGCCGCCATCGCCGCCCGCCAATCCCAGCGTGAGCAGGCCCATCTTCCTGGCTAGCTCCAGCGCTGCTACGACGTTGGTGCAGTTGCCATCAGGTGAGAAGCCCATTGCCATATCCTGGGGCCGGGCGAGAACCTGAAGTTGCCGCACGAAAGGCATTTCGGCATTGCCCCCGGCCATCAGACCGCTAAGGGTAGCGCTGTCGTTCGTCAGCGCCAGGGCAGGTAGCGCTCGCTTGCCGACGATCACAGGATGCACGAACTCAACCGAGACATGCTGAGCATCTGTCGCCCAGGCGCCGTTGCCAAAGGCAAGCAGCCGTCCTCCCTGGTGAAAGCGGCGTGCCATAGCCCAGCAAGCCTGGGCAATACGCCCTGCTTCAGCTGTGAAGAACACTTCTGGTACGGTCATGCTCTGTTCGAAGCGTGCCGCCACCAGCGCTTTCAGTTCGGCCTGTTCTCTTTCTGTTGCCATCGCATCATCACTTCTATGCGTCCTCGTCGGGAATTTGGTGGACGCGATAAATCGCGTCCCTACATCATTCAATCTGGCTTGTATGGAGCATATCCAATTCGTCGGTGTAGGTTTGACCCATGAGCAGAAGCGCCTTCATGGTCTCATGTGCCTCGACCTCGTCGATCTTACTCATGGCGAAGCCGACGTGGATCAACACCCAATCGCCTGGTCCGATGCCTTCGGGGCGCACGAGCGCGACGCTAACGTTACGCCTGACGCCGGAGACATCCACCTTGGCAATAGAATTTGCATCGTCCACAATGTCGATAATTTGACCTGGAATACCGAGACACATACGTACCTCCTTCATAGGGACGGTATTTATCCGTCCTATCTCTTTTGCAGCCGCGCGGCGGCCACTGCTAACTGACCAAGGCTGAGGCCGCCATCGTTGGGCGGCACACGCCGGTTGATATAGACCTGAAACGACATTGCATCCAGGCACAGCATCAGTTGTTCAAGTAGCAACCGATTCTGGAATACACCTCCGCTGAGAGCTACCATATTCAGTCCTGTCTGCTCGCGCGCTTTCAGGCAGGCTGTCGCAAGCAGTTCTGCAATTGTGCAATGAAAACGCATCGCAATCTCGTGAACTGGTAGATTTTGCTGAATATCATCGACAATGGCGCGGACCATTGAGGTAACATCTAGTTTTGCCGGTGTCTGGTATTGAATGATAAATGGATATGGTTTCATTTGACTGGCATGGCCACCGCCTTGCACATAATGACTGGATTGGGCAAGCATTTCGAGTTCGATTGCAGCCTGGCCTTCGTAGAGAACCTCGCTGCGCAGGCATAGCAGGGCGG
>VBHV01000631.1 GCA_005881995.1 Chloroflexota bacterium
TCGGTAGTAAGAGAAATTGTAACAAACGTTTTCTGATAAAGGCAAGACGAAGGCAAGGAAGCAGGATGTACCTTTGCGGTCGTTCAGGCAATAATTCACAAAGTATTCTATAGCTATCTTCTTCATTTTCGTGTATAGTCTAGGATAATAGTATCAAGGCATCGCGCATCCCCTCCAGGTAAGTATTTGAGGCGCACGCTATTGATACTACGTGATTGTAATAGAGACCCATCCTTTTTCGTTGGTCAGGAATACCGCATGTCCCACTATTAATGTAATGAGGTGAACATCATGGCAAAGAAATCGAGGAACGACGGCGCATCCACCGGTTCGACGAATTCGTCGCAGAAACAACAAAAAAAGCAAGCCAAACAGGAAGCGAAAGTGATGCTTGCGGTCGAAAAGGCAAAGACATCGCTAGGGAAGGCTGAAAAAAAGGTTGCGAAAGCCCAGGCGCGCCTGAAAAGTCGCACAGCACATCTGAGCACCCTGGAATCACATCTGGCCGAGCTGCGCGCTTCCCAGCAGGGGTCCGAGGTAAGCTCTGATCAGCAGCAGGGCCAGCCGGAAACAGCCGGAAACATTGAGAGTACTGCTGCATCGGCAGGGAGTCCTTCAGATACGCAGTATCAGACCGATATCCCCACACCTGCTAATCAGGTAGGGTCCGAACCTCCCGCGGAGGGGCGCGCAGACATTCCCGCGAGAGGCTCTGAAGACTCGTCCACCGCCTCATCAGAGCCTCCCGCGGAAGTCATGGCCGCTACCGGCTCCATCGACGAAACACCTGAGTCAACCGACGCGTCAAATGGAAGCACTGCTACGTATCAAGCGACAACGAATACAACCGAGACAACGCGGCGCGCCACCTCTACACGTCGCAAAAATACGGACGGTGGGAGCGATCAGGATTAGGCTGGAGGCTTCCAGCATGGCCTGGAACATCACGGCGTAACAGTCCCACAGAGTATGTGTTCATTGGGCAAACCAGGCGGAATCGGGTTAGTTGGCAAGGGAGGAAGCCCATTGCGATGATAGAGTTCCAGCCCATTTGGCTCCTGCACTACCAGCGAAAAGTCTTGTAGAAATGTTAAGCTGTTAAGATTGATGGCTTGCGCGACCAGGTCGGGTTGATCGCCCGGACGGCTCAGCCAATTCGGGCGCACAATGATCCAATCGACTTTTGTCGGGTTTTGTAGAGCGGCCACCCACGTGAGCCCAGAGCTTTCATTCACAAAATCCAGGTAGTTAAGGCCGGCATCGATGCCATCGATGTCTGAGGCATAAATATCTTCGAGAATCTTCCCCCCGTTATAATGCTGCGCCAGGTAAATGTTGATGCGGTGGTATTGTGCGCACGACACGCCATATTGACCATCCTGGACGGTGATGAAGCCGTTGGAGACGATCAAGACCGATTGAATGAGCCAGCACGGAAATAAAAAGCCCGACAGGAGCCACCATTTCCGTACCGAAGCGTGTATTGAAGAGCGTCTGGTGCGCGTAGGATGGCACCGCTTCGGGCACATAAAGGCTGGCCTGCCCACTATAAAGCGAGCTCACGTAAAAAACGAATGGAGCGAAAAATGCCAGTGCGCCTATTAGCTCCGGTGACAGTTTGCGCTGTGATATAAAGCTGGCGATTGCCAGGGCTGCGAGTACAAACAATAACGGGCCAACCACATCAATAGTGTTGAGGATATAGTAACGGAAGGATTGGACAAGATCGTGGGCCGCGTATTGAGTGCCGGTCTGCACAAACAGCGCCTGTTGAGCCTGAGATGAAAACTGACTATGCTGGAAGTAGAGCGGATCGCCGAAGATGATGGCGCACCAGACCACCCACAGCACAATCCCCAGGAAGCCGAGCACAGAGAAAATGATCACATCCGCCTCGATCTGGGCGCGCTTGCGGCGTTTGAGCAGGCCGACGAGGATGATCAAAGGTGGCAGCATCACACATAACATCCATCCATCGTAGCGCGCCATTGTCGCTAGGAAAGTGCTGGCCGCCGTGAGCACCAGGTATTTAGGATGGTCTTCCTGGGTCCAGGCCAGGAAGAAGTAGCAGGCCATCGTCAGTGTGGCGATACACACCGGTTCGCTCAACGGCGTCGTTTGCAGGTACAGCACATTCGGATTGAGTACAAGCACCAGCGTCCCTACAACACTTGCCAGTTTATCTCGCGTCAAACGTAGTGCCGACAGATAGAGAAAGACGGTAGCGACGATATAGCACGCCATCGAGGGAATGCTTCCTGCCAGACCTGTACGCAGGAGGAACGTATTCCAGATGAAAGGCAGCATCAAAAGGTGTGGAAGTGGCAGCCAGACGCCTCCAAATTGTGCGACGCTGAAATGCACATCGATAACCCTCAGGGGAATACGCAGGTGCGCGTACGCATCATTGTAGAGCAGAATAGCGTAATGCTTGTATGAATAGTAAGTGGTCGTGATACTCACATTGATGGCGATCACGAGCAGAACGAATAGCCACGGGTCCGCCCACCAGGCGCGAGCAGGCATTTGCATCGCCTGGCGCTCCGTGCGCGATATAGCCGGCATGGGCAGCGTCATGAGTTTGCGCAGTCTCGTCGTCACGGAAGACACGATGCCCGGTGACTCTGTGACCTGCCAGGACCCAGCATAGCCCATGGAAACCATGCGCATAGTCTCCTCGTCTGCCAATCTGCCCCCATCAGTCCAGGTTGCAATATCGAGTGGCGGTGAATTCTTGCGCAAATGCAGCCCATGAATAGTCTTTTCCCAGTAATGCGGCTTGAAGAACAGCTGAAAGAGCGCCATACAGGCGGCTACGCTCATCATCATCCAGTAGATGGGGATGAACAAGGCCCATTTGACAAGGCGATATTGCCTGCGCCGCACGCAGGCCAGCAGGTATACATAGATATAAAAGAAGTTGCCGAAGACCAGACTGACCACGCTTAAATAGAGCAGCGGCTTGGGATAGATTGCCTGTATGGTATGGCCAATCTCGGGGCGGAATACAAAGTACGACGCAAACAAGAGCCAGAGCAGCGGGTTGAGAAACAGGATAGCGGTTTTACTGCCGATCACCAACTGCAGCGAGATAAATTCGCGCAGATGTCCCCGGCGCAGGTATCGCCAGGGATGGCGCATATAGACCAGATAGGTCTGCATATAGCCTTTAATCCAGCGCGAACGCTGGCGGATCCAGTTCTTTGTCTGCGAATTAGCCTCTTCATAGGTAACAGAATTGAGGACAACGGTCTCAAAGCGGTAGCGGGCAAGCCGCAGTCCCAGGTCGCAGTCTTCCGTGACATTATAGGCATCCCAGGCTCCCAGGGCGCGCAAGGTTTGTATTTGAAAGTGGTTCGATGTGCCTCCCAGGGGGAGGGACAGGCCCGCACGCTGCAAGCCAGGAAGAATCAGGTCGAACCACAGCGAGTATTCAGCCGTGAACCAGCGCGTCAATATATTCTGTTCCGGGTTATAATAGTTGAGTTTGGCCTGTACACAGGCCAGGTTCGAGCCGTGGTTGGCAAAGGTGAGCACGGCTTTTTTCAGTTGCAGCGGCTCCGGAATATCTTCCGCGTCATAAATCACCACAAATTGCCCGGTGGCCTGCAGCAGGCCAAAATTACAGGCGCGCGGCTTCGTGCGCGGTTTCCCTTCCGGCACCGTCACAATCTGAAAATGTGGCGGCAGGTTCAGCGCGCGAATGGCGTCGCGGGTCTCACGATCATCCTGTTCCGTGAGGAGGAGGATCTGCAATTTATCTTTTGGATAGGACAGTTCGCTCATGGCCTTCACAAACTGGGGCACCACCTGCGCTTCCTTATAAAGTGGGCACAGGATAGTATACGGAGGCCAATCCGCGTAGCGCAGCGCGTGAAGAACGCGCATATCAATTTCCTCATCATTCTTGCGCCCGAAAGTAGCCAGCGCCAGCGCGATGTTGAGGATCAGGTGACCGGTGTAAAGCAGCGTGATGAAGGCGATAGTGGTAATCAGCATGCCCTGGCGCCATACCAGCAGACTGAGTACCCATGCAATGGCTAACGCAAGCAACGCGATGATCTGCTTGGGTGTGAATGTTTGCAGCGCCGAATGTTCCGGTCGGAAAGGAGCGAAGATCGCGACCTCTTTATCGCCCACCTGCACTGTCTTTCCGGCGTTCTCGATATACTCATGCATCTCGCGTGTCGCGTCTGCCCCATAGGGGCTTAACTCCTGGGATCTCTTCACACTGCGCTGGCTCTGCGAGCTTAGCCACTCGGCGTATCGCGCAACCTGCATACGTAAATTTTTATCGTTAATCGGTGGAGCTACCCTGGCAACCATACTAGCTTCGACCTCTTCTAAATGCGCTTTTTTTCAATAACAGAGCTATTCAAAAATCTTCCAGGTGCGGCCAATTTCGACCATTCTTAACTTGACGCTGATTAGGCGCCACCTTCCTGCCCCTGCGGTCCCCTGGCTCAGGCCTGGGGCGAGGTATACCACTTATGAAGTACCGCCATCGCGGGCTGGCCGGAAAGTTTGAACCCGTTCACAGAGTCCCACCCCCAGAAGAAAGTACCCATAATGTGCGAGTCAGGAATGATATTGGTGAGCGCCGCGTCACATGCTGCTGCCTGTTCAGTCGGATCGGACGGTGAAACGGTTGAGAAAGGGAGCCAGGGATGATAGAGCGTATCCGCGCTGTTGCGGTATCCAATCTCCGAGAGGATCACGGGTTTCCCAATCTGCGTTGACAGTGTATCAAGCAATACCTTCACTTTATCTCTCCATAGGGGAATTATGGCTGGCAGCTCAAGGCGCTCACGCTGGTCGACCAGAGGAATGTACTCCGAGACGCCAACCATCCCCAGGTCGGAGTTGCTGAACCAGGCCGGTACCGGGTCACTCAGGGAAGTCCAGTTCATATCATAGGTAATAGTGCCAGCAAAGACGCTGCGCACGCGCGCAATCAGTGTATTCCATAACGTGATCGATGCATATTCTTGCAACCAGACTTCCTCGGTACCTATCGATATTTGCTCCGCGCCCCCAGCCTGGGCCGCCACGACATAGGGCTGAAATGTCTGCCAGAAACTATCAAACCACTGCTGCTCTAGTGCAACGGTTGAGAATTGAATGCTGGCGGCCCATGCTCCCTGCACATCCACGCTAAACAGCGGCACTATAAAGACATGAAAGCCCAATGCGCGCGCCGCCCTGATACCAAACACAACGGATTCCGCTGTAGGAGTACCCTGACCGGTCTTGACCTGGGTCGATGTCGGTGATGTCTGCGTAAATAGTACGGGCATCTCCAGCCAGCGCGCCCCGGTTTGCGCCTGGATCAAAGGGAGATCATTCTGCCACGCAATGTCATCTGGCCCATAAGAATTCTGGGTCCAATGCGGATCAACAATGCCTGCTTCGAAATCCGGACGCTGGTAAAGGTTAGCTGGCTGCGTCTGGGCGGGTGTAACAGTCGGCGTTGGAGTCTTTCCTAAAATGACGCCATAGGATGGCCCCACACCAGGATGGGAGGCCAAGTAATGTTCCCCTGCAATCAGAAGCGCCTGAACAGCGATAGTGAGGGCGATAGCCCCGATCACAAATAATAGAAAATGCCTCTGGAAGAAAGAGGGCGACATACACACACTCCTTATGATAGATATATCCCTATGTTTCAACGCTTTCAACTCAAACCTGTCACTTCAGGTGAAGATAAGGAGGGTGATGCGGTACTTTTGTACCGTAGGAAAACAATTAGAGGTTAGATGCAACTCAGTGGGCTTAAATACAGCCGTGATACAACTTGATACTTCTTGAAATATCGAGAATAGAGATCACACGGACGATCAGTTTATAGAAATACTGCCCATGATACAACTTGATACTTCTTGAAATATTGACGAATGTGCATTCACTGTTACAATTACATCATCTGCCGCTTAAAAGCATCTTGATTGTAACTTGTTGTAAAGGAACTTGCTTATGCCACGCTCTTATGCTTTCCGATTAATGGGTCTTCTCCTTTTAATAGCTATGTGCGCTGGAATCTTCTGGATCAGGCCATTGACCACCCTGCTCACCCGGAGTGCGCGCTCTGCCCAGGCAGCCTCACCATCATCCCTGACCTATCATCAGTACGCGGATGGACCATATCGCGTGCAGGGCAATCAAATTATCGGGGCTGATGGGAAGCCTTATATTTTTCATGGCATAGGACTTGATGGGCTGGAATTTGCATGCCAGGGTGACGGCAACCTGGATTCGGGCCACCTGGCTTTTATGGGGTCTGGTACCAGCAATGCAAACGGTACCTACTGGTTTGCCAACACAGTGCGCCTGCCCCTGACCCAGAGTATCTGGCTGAATGGATTGCCAGGGCAATGCACCGCAGCGCAATACCAGGCAACCGTGAAACAGACTGTTGACACACTCACCGCGTTGAAACTGAACGTCATTATCGATCTGCAATGGACTGACGCTGGTGGTCAGGCTCAAGCTGCGGGCTGGGAGATGCCCGACGCGAGAAGTGTGACTTTCTGGCAGCAGGTGGCTCCAATTTATGCGAGCTATACGAATGTGCTTTTTGAGTTATATAATGAGCCACATCCCACCTTCTCAACATCAACGGCAACCTGGCAGTGCTGGCTTAGTGGGTGTCAGATCACCAATGATAATGGTACTGTTCCCGGCCAATCCCCCAGCTATCAGGCGGTCGGTATGCAGACCCTTGTCACCACGGTACGCACCGCCGGGGCGAACAATGTGGTACTCGTAGCTGGGACCAACTGGGGCTACGAGTTGAGTGGGATCACCACCAATAAGATTAGTGGCTCGAATGTGGTCTATGATACTCATCCCTATCCCTACGGCGGCAAGAATACACCCGCCTTATGGGATGCCTCCTTCGGCAACCTCACATCGACGTACCCGATCATATCGGCTGAAAGCGGTGAATACGATTGCCTGACAAAACTCATGAGCCAGCTTGTCCCATACTTTGACGCGCACTCAATGGGTTGGGTAGCCTGGGCATGGTACGATGTAGGCGGCAGCAATTCAGGGTGTGGCTATCCGCAGCTAATCTCAAATTACCAGGGAACACCCCTGGCCAGTATGGGAAGGTACATCTACCAGCAATTTCTCAGTTATGCCAACCAGGGACCCCCACCATCGCCAACTCCATCACCTTCGCCTACACCATCGCCGAAAGTGCAGCCCGGGCCGGTGTTTAAGACGTGGTACTTTGCCGAAGGGCGCGCCGGCGATGGCTTCACCGAGTGGCTCTCGCTGGATAATCCCACCAGCAACACCTGCCGGGTCAACATTACCTACCTGTATACCCCCGATCGAGGCAGCCCCCTGACCAAGAACGTGCCGGTAACGGTCTACGCCAATCAGCGCCTCAGCGAGTTTGTCGATAACGACCTGAGCACCAGTCCCAGCGGCATCGGCATCTCGGACTCGGCCATCCTGACGGTGGACACCAACGCCACCCCCAACTGCACCGGCATCGTGGCCGAGCGACCCATGTACTTCGCGGCCGTCAACACTACCAGTGGCAGCGATGTGCTGGGGGTCACCAAACTGGCCAGGAGCTTCTACTTCGCCGATCTGGCCAGCGGCACCCAGCCCAGCGGCGGCAGCTACGCCTCGTTCCTGCCCATCTTGAACCCCCCAGGTGGACAGACCGCTCACTTGAGCGCCACCTACTACTGGGGCGGCCACCAGGTGGGCCAACAAAGCCTGGCAGTGCTGCCGGGCACGCGCGGCACCATCTTCCCCAGCCAGGCCTCCCCAGCCTTACCCGCTCATGTGGCGGTGCTGGTGAGCTCCGACCAGCTGGTAGCGGTGGAGCGTCCCACCTACTTCAACCACCTCACTGCTGGCAACGCGGGCATCGTGTCGGGGGCTGCTGATGTGATTGGGGTGCAGGCGCTCTCCAGCGACTGGTTGTTTGCCGAAGGTTACACCGGCGGGCAGTTCCAGGAGAACTTCGTCATCGCCAACCTGGACACCAGCGCCAATACCACCGCGAATGTGACCATCAAGCTGGAGTATCCCGATGGCAGCACCTCCCAGTCCACTCTGCATATCCCCACGCTCTCCCAGACGGTCTTCAACGTCAATAGCAACGCCAGCGAGCCGGGTCAGAGCGTCTCGGCCGAGATCACCTCCACGGGAGCCAGCATCGTGGCCGAGCGCGAGATGTTCTTCGCCTACAACCACCAGAGTCGCAGCGATGGGCGCAACCTGTGGGGCATTGGGGGCACCGATGTCATCGGCCAGCCCGGTCCGGCCGCCGCCAGCCTCTACAGCTTCGCCGAGGGCTATACCCAGGTCGACTATGACGAGTGGTTGACGGTGCAAAACCCCACCGCCAACGCCGAACTGATCTACGTCACCTTGTTCAACCAGCAAGGCCACATGTGTCCCTCCGGCTCTCCCACCCCCTGTTTCGAAGTCTCGATGACCGGGCAGACCATCAATAACGGCGGGGCTTTTGTCACCGAACGGCCCATGTACTTCAATGCGAATGGTGAGCAAGGGGGAACCGATACCATCGGCTACACTGGCGGCTAACCTCCAGGTGCCGTGTCAGGGCCTGACACGGCTGGGCACGGCACCAACTCTCTATTCAGGGCTTCTCAAAAGTGAAGGTCAAATTTTGAGAAGCCCTGTTTTCATGATCACAGCCCTTGCGGTCGACCTCTGCGGGTTATACAATAGAATTCAACCCCGTCGTAGGCTCGGAAAGGAGTATCATCTGCCGATGAGCACGACACAGATAGCTGCCACACTTTATCAGTTACAGCAGTTTGACCTCGACCTGGAACGCCTCATCGCTGAGCAACAGACATTGGTACATTCACTTCAAGAAGATGCAGCTTTAAGGAAGGCGCGTGCGGAACACAGGATCGCACAGCAGCAACTCCAGGCTGGATTGCAATCACAAAAGGAGGCTGAATGGGCACTTGAGGAACTGGACCAGCGTCTGCGACTACTGGAACAGCGCCTTTACAGTGGCACAATCACGAATTCAAAAGAACTGTATGCTGTGCAACAGGAGACACAGCACCTGCGCGCGCAGCAAAGCCGCCAGGAAGAGATGACCCTGCAAGTTATGGATGCGACAGATACTTTGAAAGAACTGGTGCAGCAGAAAGCTGAAGCGTTGCAGCGCACAGAGGAAGACTGGAGGCAAAAGAATGTTTCCAGCGTGGTGCGCCGCGATCAGTTGGACGGAAAACGACAGGAGCTACAGGCGAAACGCGATCAATTCGTGAGGAACATTGATGCAGAACTGCTCAAACGCTACGATGCGCTTAAACGTACCAAGCAGGGGCGCGCGGTCTCCAAAGTAGAGCAAAATTCATGCCAGTGGTGCCGCGTCATTTTGACGCCGAGCGAGTTACAGCGGGTGAGAATCAGTAAAGACCTGCAATCGTGCAGCAATTGTGGCCGTATTCTGTACTTTGACCGGTGAGTGTTGCTTCTCATGCGAGCATTTGTTACAATGTGCATACAAATTGCGCCACATGGAAACCTGACTTATCGCACCTAGGGACGCAGAAATCGTGGTGTAGGGGCGCAATGAATTGCGCCCAGGGTCGGTAGGCGGGGTAGATGGGCGCAATGTTGAACATTGCGCCCCTACATCGGAAGGTACGGAAGTAGCCTGTGTCGAAAGTATATGCAATCGCAAACCAGAAGGGTGGAGTTGGCAAAACCACAACTGCAATCAACCTGGCAACTTACCTGGCGGCGGCGGGTCGTAAGGTATTGCTCGTCGATATGGACCCGCAGTCGAACACGACCAGTGGCATCGGGGTAGCGAAAAAACTTGGGCCACACACCATCTACGATGTCCTTGTGCAAGAGGATGATGAGCTGAGCATCTTCGACGTGATCGTGCCCTCCCAACGGCGCGAATTAGTGATTGCTCCCTGTACCGTAGACCTGGCCGCAGCCGAAATCGAACTGGTTGGCGCTATAGCACGAGAGAGCCGCTTACGTCAAGCGTTGGAGCCGATTCGTCAGCGCTGCGATTACATTATCATTGATTGTCCTCCCTCGCTCGGCCTTCTCACTGTAAATGCCCTGGTTGCCGCCGATGGCTTGATCATTCCCATACAGTGCGAATACCTGGCATTGGAGGGATTAAGCCACCTGCTCAATACCATTCAGATTGTCAAAAGTAAGCTCAATCCGGACCTCTATATTGCCGGGGTGGTCTTGAGTATGTTTGATCCGCGCACACGCCTGGCAGGTGAGATTGTGCGAGAGGTGCGCAATCATTTTCCCAAGGAAGTCTTTCAGACCATCATCAACCGCAACGTCCGCTTGAGTGAAGCACCCAGTTTTGGGCAAGCTATTCTTGATTACGATCCGAACTCCCCCGGAGCAGTCGCTTATCGCACACTGGCAGAGGAGGTAATGGCTCGTGGCTAAGCAGAAATTCGGACTGGGGCGCGGGCTGGACGCCTTGATCTCTGGCGCATCTGAAGTCATGGCCGCGCAGCAGCCCTCGCGTGTCGACGAAGAGAGTATTTTTCAGATTCCTATCGACAGCATCATTCCCAATCCACGCCAGCCGCGCCGCGCTTTTCGCGAGGACGATCCAAAACTGCTGGAGCTGAGCGCATCGATCAAACAATATGGCCTGCTGCAGCCCCTGGTGGTTACACGCCTGGATAGCAGCGCTGCCCCCAAAGCTGCGCCCGGCGGCTGGTTTTCAGACGACGAGCCGGCGGCTGGCCCCGATGCTCCCGCTATAACTGCTGTGGTACAGTATCAAATTATCGCGGGTGAACGGCGCTGGCGCGCCGCACGCGTGGCGGGATTGAAGAAAATTCCCGTTGTCGTCAAAGAGGCCACTCCGCAGGAAATGCTCGAACTGGCCCTCATTGAGAACATCCAGCGCGCCGATCTCAACCCGATTGAAGAGGCGCTGGCATACCAGGCGTTAATCGAAGAATATGGCCTGACACAAGAGATGGTAGCACGGCAGGTAAGCAAGGATCGTTCGACTATCACCAATGCCCTGCGCCTACTGCAACTCGCTCCCAGGGTGCGCGAGGCGCTGGTCAATCAACTGGAAAATTTCACCGAAGGCCACGCGCGCGCACTGGTCGGTATCACCCGCGAAGAAGATCAGCTTGCTGCGATGGGCAAGATTATCAGCTTAAAATTAAATGTGCGGCAGGCTGAAGAACTGGCTGCACGTATCAAAGCGGCTGAACGCGCCGACAAGGCGACGCTTGTCTCCTCCGCTTCACTCCGTTCCCCCGAAATCGAAGACCTGGAAGCGCAATTCCGCAACGCGCTGATGGTCAAGGTTGATTTGAAGCGAAATACGAAGGGTAAGGGTACACTAGTCCTACACTTTAATAGTGAAGATGAGTTAGAACGTTTATATAACCGACTGGTGCAACACGCAGAGTAAGACCCAGGCTGGAGGAAGAACAAGTTATGGCAACAGTAGAGAACCCGTATGACAAGGTGCGCCGCAAAATGGTCGCGGCTCGCATAGAATTTATGGGACAACTGGCAAAATTCAGCAAAGAGGAACTGACCAAAGCGCCTGCCGATGGCAGCGAGTGGACTCCGCTTCAAATAGCCTATCATCTCTATATCGCGGATGGACTTGCCCTGGAACAGATGCAGCTTATACAAAACGAAGACAACCCCTTAGTTACCGCGACTGAAGAAGAAACGCCGCGCCGCACACGTGCAGCCGAACCGCCCGCATCGCTCGATGCAGTGCTGGCAGGCATGGCAGCGCGGCGCGAAGAGGTCTTCCAATACCTCTCAGAACTGCCCGTGGATGACTGGGAGCGCCCATTTCGACACCCCACCTGGGGCCAGCTTAAGTTCTACCAGATGGTAAATATCCTGCCCCAGCATGATAAGATGCATACGCAGCAGTTGGTGGATATCAAGGCAGCGGCAAACAGATAAAGGCAGGCGATTAGAATCACCATTCCAGTAAGCGGCGCGCCAGCAGGGACTGCTCGGCGCGGTTCTGTGTGAGTTCCAATGCTCGCAGCGCCGAGGCCCGCGCCTGCTCCCGGTGGCTCAGTTCCAGCAGCAACTCCCCCCGGATAGCGTGGAAGAGGTGGTAATGATCAAGCTCTTGAGATAGTGCGTTCACCTCGGCCAACGCCACCTCTGGCCCCGCCACCTGCCGCAGCGCGACTGCCCTGTTCAGCCGCACTACCGGCGAGGGCCTCATCGAGAGCAGCAGATTATAGAGTACTACAATCTGTCGCCAATCGGTGGTGTCCCAGGATTCGGCCTCGGCGTGGCAG
>VBHV01000432.1 GCA_005881995.1 Chloroflexota bacterium
TGACCACCTGCTCTACCGTATCAAGCAGGTGCTGCAGCTCAAAGGGTTTCTGAATCAAGCGCACCCCTTGATAATAGTTGGGATCGCTCGCGATGAGCTTGCTGACTTCTTCGGCCTCAAGCACTGCCGCCGTGTAGACGATGACAGGTATTTCGGCGGTGACGGTATCATCCTTCAACTGCCTCAATATGTCTTTGCCGGAGATGTTCCCTAACTTCAAGTCAAGAATCAGCAAATCAGGGAGCGTGGCTTTCATAGTAGTGAAAGCGTCATTCCCATCTTGCAGAATGGAGACCTGGTACTGTTCGTCCTCCAGGACGCGACGCATCAGGTGAAGTAACTCACTTTTGTCGTCAACAATCAGTATTTGTTTTGTCACAAACTCTCGGCGCCTCTCCTCAAACCGTTGGTCAAAGAGAAAACGCCCCGATTCACACTCCTACGTATCTGCCGTGCAACCTAAAAAAAGAGGCACACCCTCTGGTCAAGTACTGTGCAGTACAATGGTAGTGTATCATTTTCTATTTCAACAAGCAAGACCAATTTCACCAAAAATTCTCTTGACGACAGTGATATACTAGCTTCGTTATGTGACCGCGTAGCTCAGTGGTAGAGCACGCGCCTTTTAACGCGCGCCTATGCGCTTCTCGTGTCCTTGCTGAGGTGGCTCAGCACCATTAGAACGAATGTGGTTAAAGCGCGACCTTACCCGATCCTGAAAAGGGCAGGGGACAATAGCATGGTCGCTAAAAGTCTGATCGCATAGGTCAGGCAGCTAGGCCAGATAGGGTCAAAGCTACACTGCTTGAACTTCAGTCGTGGTACGAGGGTTAACGGTGATTAAGAGGGCCGTTAAACGTTCTCCCTCTAGCCACTCTTGAAAAAGAGGAACCGGCGAACGAAGGACCTACGTCTGGACCAGGGTATGAGAAGAACCTAGGGATCACCTACACATCGTAAGATGCATGGTGACGGAGTGCCCATAGTACTCAAACGATCAGGGTAATGCCTGGTACACGGGGAAGGGGCGCAGGTGGACGAAATCTGTTCACAGAGAGTAGCCACTGGAGAGCCGGATGCGGTGAAAGTCGCACGTCCGGTTCGGGAAGGAAGAGTTGATCTCCTTCGGGAGTTTGGCTTTTTACTTCACGCGTGTGGTCGTGGGTTCGAGCCCCACCGCGGTCATTTACACCAATTCATAATAGCCTCACTCTGCTCCCCAATTGCCTTATGGTTGTCTGGCTTTGGTCCGAAAAATCCCATTATATGCTCCCCCTTTATGCAAGTAATGTAAATACCGATCTATTTGTATCGCGGTGTATTTTCTATTTCCATACCAGTAGAATCATTTTATAACAATCCACACATCTCCCACACTCCTCCTTCCGGTGAAAGGCACGCTCTTGCCCGATTCCTCTGAGAAAGAGTAACATACGCGTCAGTTCCATCGTGTAGATAATAGAAGCGATAATTGATGACTCGGAGGAAACAAGAAACTACCCTCCAATCTGGAAAGGCTAAAGGGGATCACAATGCAAAATTCAGACAATCCGATGGTTGACACGGAGATGCAGATGTGCATTCAAAACTGCCTGAACTGTTATTCAGTTTGCATGAATATGGTGAATGGGGCTCAACAGGCGAAGTCGCAGTATACCAGCATGCTGCAAGATTGCGCTGAAATGTGTATGACGACAGCGCACTTCATGGAGCATAATTCTCCACTGTACGGGTACGTCTGCCAGACCTGCGCCCAGGTGTGTAATCACTGCGCGGGCGAATGCGAGAGCAGGGGCGATACAGACTGCGCCAATGCGTGCCGCAACTGCGCCTGGTCCTGCGAGCAGCTCGCAAAATTGGTGCCTTAACTATACAGCCTGGAGGCGGGTATGCGGTGTGTACCCACCTCTAATATACCTCGTCCGCGATCAATCCCTGGCGGAATGCGAAAATCGCCGCCTGGGTGCGATCACGAATACCCAGTTTCTGAAAGATAATCGACAGGTAATTTTTTACCGTTTTCTCAGAATAGACCAGCTGCTCCGCAATCTCCCGGTTGCTCATGCCGGTGGCGACATAGCGGATAATTTCAATTTCTTTCTCTGTGAGGGCGTGAATAGACGGCCCGTTCGACGCCAGCTCCGACAAACGCCGGTATTCGCTGACAAGCGTACCCGTCAGTTCGGGCTCGATGAGCATACCACCGTTGTGCACGGCGCGAATGGCCTGCGCAAGCTCGTGTGACGAGGCGCTTTTGAGCAGATAACCCCTGGCTCCATTGCGCATGGCCTGTAAGACGTGCTGCTGCTGGCGATACATCGTGAGTATGATCACAGCGATTGAGGGGAATTCCTGGGTGATCTGGTGTGTGATTGCAATACCATCTACCATAGGCATGCTGATATCCATTAACACTACGTCTGGACGTAGTTGGCGTACCTGCTGCAGCGCGTCGAGGCCATTCACGGCTTCGGCCACCACGCGCATATCTTCCTCTAAAACAAGTAGCTGGCGTAAACCTTCACGCATCAATGCATGGTCATCGACCAGCAAAATGCTAATCACCGCAGAGGTAGGCGTCTCAGTCTTGAGAACTGTTGATTCGGGATTAACTGTATCGATGACAACGACTGCGCGTTGTATATCACCTGTTTGCTTGTATTGCATACATGGCTCCTTCTCATGTGCGCAGCGCTTGCGCTGGCTGGAAAATCGTGAACGGTTGTGGTTTAATGTTAGAGATTCTACGGTTAGTATAAGCAACCAGGCGATATTCAGCATCACTCACCTGGGGGATTTCGTGTGTTGTGCGTTAATATTTTTGGATGTGCTCTGCGTTAATTGTAGTAGAGCAATGTAACAGGCTATGTAGAAGTGGGAGGTGGTGAAAAGAAAGGAAAAGATACCTACGTATGAAAACTACGACAGACGAGTCGCAACTCCTATTAGATGTGTACGCTGAGGCGCAGGAGCGTTTCAGCCTGCTCAACGATCTCGCTCATGGCTGGGAGCATG
>VBHV01000632.1 GCA_005881995.1 Chloroflexota bacterium
CTAGCGGAACCCCGACACCCGTCGTATGCACCACAGGTTCGCTGAACATCGATGGCTCGCCCTACCTGGAGCCGGCGTTACAGCAAATCACCCATGATTACGGGAACCTCTGTTCGGGCCTCAACCTGCTGCTGCGAGGAGATGGGACGCGCGCACTCAACTTTGTGCAAAAGGGACGCGTTGATATCGCGGCCTCGGACGTGACCGCCATGACAACACGCAATTTGACCGATCACCCTCTCGCTGCGCTGCTCTACGCGGTCATCGCCAGTCCTGACGTCTCCATCAGCGGGCTGACAAGCGTTGAGATACAGGGTATTTTCACGGGACACATCACGAACTGGTCACAGGTTGGTGGACCTAACGAGGCAATAAGCGTCTTACTCCCTCCCCCGACAGCCGCGATTAACGCTATTTTGCGCACTTTTGTGATGAACGGTATGGCTGAAAAGGCGAGGGGATTGGTTATGAAGAGAGATCGGCCCGACATACTGGCGCAGTATGTCTCTCAGACGCCTGGTGCGATTAGCTATGTGCCGCTGGCAGTAGCAAACACAGCTTCTGTGCAGACGCTGTCCATCGACGGAGTAGCCCCCAGCACACAGGCGTTACTCGCGGGTACCTACCAGTTTTGGAGTGTTGAACACCTTTACACAGAGGGGAACGGAACATCCCAGGCACAGGCCTTCCTCCAATTCGCCGAAAGTAGTCAAGAAATGAGCGTATTGTCCCAATTTGGAGCCGTGCCGATTGGCATGGTGAATGCGGGAATACTCTCCTCACACCTTCCAGGCCCACAATTTTAACGCGCTTTTTATATCCATTACCCCATTTATCCTATTTACTTTGACAGTCATCGATTCTTCAGGCAATCTTACATGGGAGTAAAACATGTAGAACCGCAGAAATCTACGCTCAGGGCGAGAGGGAATACTATGCGTTGTCCACGATGTTATTTTGATGGGCACTCAACTAACGGCGCCTGTCCTCGATGCGGATACTATCCGATGAGTGCGTCGGGTGATTTGCCCGGGATGGAGGATCGAACCTCGATCTCCTCCAGGCCTTTGACAACCGGTAGGCCAGCAACTTTATACAGCCTACCTCCAATGAAGACCCTCAAACGCGGTGATGTATTGCGCCAGGGTCGTTATCGTTTGTTGGAACAACTGGCGCTGCCAGAGAATCAACAAAGTCAGGGAACGGCGTGGTTGGCGACCGATACACAATCACCCCAGAGCAGGGTGGTCATCCGTGAGGTTGCCTTGCTTGAAGAGCTTCCCGCCAACAGGAGCCAGGAGGCCCGTTCAATTGCCTTGCGCCTGACAGAGTTATCGCAGCACCCCGGATTTCCAAAGGTCATCGATGTCTTCAGCGAACAGGATACTTACTATATCGTCATGCGGAACATGGATGGCGATAGCCTGGCAACCTTGCTCAGGAGGCAGGGCGGCGCCTTGCCCGAACGCATGGTCGCGGAGTTTGGACGCCAACTTTGTGAAATATTGTCGATCCTTGCCCGGCAGCAGCCGCCCATGGTACATGGCGGTATCAGTCCCGAGACCATCATTGTAAACCAGGAGAGAACCCGTGTATCGCTGATTCATATCCCGCTTTTCCCTCCTAAAGAAGTCCCCAACAGTAAAGCGCCCTCTGGATATCGCGCTCCAGAACAGGTGCGTGGCAGCGTTGAGCCTGCATCAGACCTCTATGCAGTCGCCGCAACGTTACACTATGCCGTTACCGGCTACAATCCTGATGAGCGCCTGGCCTTTTTCCATCCACCGGCGCGCCGCCTGAACCCCGCAGTTTCAGCGCGTATGGAGTCCATTCTGTCACAGGCCCTGCGTCTCTCCATCCCGCAGCGTTATGCGCGTCCCTCTGACATGCAGAAGGATTTCGCGGCCCTGCTGACCTCCTATCCGCCTGAAAGTGACCGGCTCCCAACTCCTGCTACCACGCCATTGGCACTCGATTCGCTACAGATGCGCCAGCGCAGTCGTAATCGCAGCTTGCTGGATGTGGGTATTTTCGCCGGCATTGGCATCGTCGTCCTCTTCGGGTTTCTCCTCTTTTACCTGCGCCCATTCGCCGGTCCCGGTGCAAATCCAGTGAGCGCGAGTCCAACTCCCAATCTCACCGCCACTACGCTAGCGTTACAGCAAGCACTCAACAGGGAATTGACGTTAGAGGCGCAAACCTACCAGAAAAGCGGCATTGGCATCAGCGATGGGCGGTTTGTGTTTGATATGTATCGTGGGCGCAACGACCTGAACGACAAAAAGCAAGCCGGGCTAGCGATTCAACAGGGGAATTTGAGTAGCGCCGTCGAGTTCCTGAGGAGGGCGACTGCCGAAGACCCGAATGACGGAGAAGTGCAAATTTATAATGAAGATATGCATCTCCTGCAAAGCGGCGCGTCCTATGTGACAGTCGTATTGGGTCTGCCGATTGATGGCAACGATGCCGATATCAACAGGGTCCGCACCAATATGGAGGCGGCCTTCCTTATGCAGCATAAAGTGAATAGCGCTAATCTCCTGCCTCATAGCCTCAAATTGCGCATACTGATCGACAGTTCGGGGGCCAATACCAGTGACGTAGCTACCGTGGCACAGTTCATTGCGAACCGTGTATCAATGGCCGGAAACATCGATCATATCATCGCCGTCGTTGGGTGGCCGTATAGTAGAGAGACCATCAACGCGCGCGATATAATTGCTTCCGTCCATCTTCCGCTGATCTCGCAGACGGCATCGAGTGTTAAACTGACCGGCACCAGCCCCTACTTTTTCCGCGTCAATCCTGCTGACGACCAGCAAGGGAAAACATTGGGCGCGCTCGCAGTCAATCGACTACATGCCAAAACTATTCTGGTGTTGCGCGATCAAACCGACTCCTATAGTGACTCGCTGGCAGACGCCTTTATCGGTGACGCGAAAGCGCTGAACGCAACGATCATTAATAATCCCAGCGATTACTTCTCCGAATCGAACACCACGGTGGCGCAGTATGGGAAAATGGTGAATGATGCCATGGCGAACAAGGTTGATCTCATCTTTATAGCGGGATTTGATGTCGATGCTGTCCGCCTGGCAGTGGCGGTGGGGAATGCGTATAGAGCGAATCCGACGAGCGACTATCTACGAACTCTCAAGATTCTAGGTGGAGACGGCCTGGATACCGGCTTAGTCTTAGGCCAGGGCAACGGCCCTGATGCGGCATTGGCTGTGCAATTTCCGCAAGATATGCAGCGTTTGATCTTTTCCGCTTTCGGTGATCCAGGCGAATGGGCATTCCTTAAACTTCCTCAGAATTCGTGGCCCACTTTTTTCGCAGATTGGATGAATACGTATCAGAGTTCTACAGTAACTGCACCCGCGCCTCCTCCCGGCAACGATGCCATCCTGACCTATGATGCCATAGGAGTGATCATTAACGCAGCCTCGCTCGTACATGGCACTCTGACGGGTCAGGCGATCAGGGATGCCCTGGCTTCACTAGGGTCAGGTAAAATACCAGCTTTCCAGGGGGTCAGTGGACAAATCCATTTTGGCACTGACAGCAACCCGGTTGATAAGGCCGTTGTCGTGCTGGAGGTAGCGGATGTTAACGGCTCTAACCATATTGTTCTGCTGGCGATCGGCGGAAAGTTCGACTGATACTCTTACTAATCAGCGTATCAGGCGTGGGAGGGGCAACTCGTTGAGCTTCATAGCTCGATCCGATGACCAGGGCGCCTCTGGAGCCATGGTCAACCCTGCCAGAGCGCGCAGGGGTATATCATAGTTCACACGCCATCCCGCGTAATCCCGCCAGGCCTGGTCACGATCAGGCTTGAGCGGTATCCCCGCATCGGCGAGTTGCTTACATGCTGCATCAAACTCTTCTCTGGTGATACTGATGGGGTCGCCAGGTTTGGGGTTGGGATCATACGGGATACGAAAGAAGTCGCAGATATAGCGCAACGCCAGGAATCCGGCGCGAATACATAAATCCGCCTGGGCATCCCTCGGAACATCAAGAGCTGAACTAGCCAGTGAAGCGGCATCGAGTATCGCCCCGGCGGCAGTGACCCAGGATCGATGGGGCTGGGGCGAGCGGAAGAATACCAGCGCCCCCAGCGAGGTATGGCTCTCCTCCAGGTCGGCAAACCAGGCTTCCCACGTCTTCCAGAGATCATGCAGTTGATCCAGTCCGTGTATGCGGTAGTAGCGCTTAAACATCCCAATAGCGGAGGGCGGCGACCCCGCGCGTACCTCCAGCATCGTCACAGCCGCTTCGCGTTTTGAGAAAGCCGCGTACATTGTCGGCAGGTAGGCGATCAGCAGCGCGATTAAAAATAATCCAATAGCCGACTCGGTAAAGATCAACACAGTCGTCGGCAAATCATCAAGCGTCGCATACCCAAGCGTGAAGAGAGATGAGCCGCTGATCTTGAAAACCGTTAACAGGGAAATGCCCTGGATTGCCCAGAACATGCACATGTAGCCAAGCAGGACTCCCGTCAGCCACACTGCTGGCAGTGAAACCAGGCTAATTGGCGCGTAGAGCGCCATGATACGGTCTCGCTCCAAATAGGAGTTGACCTTGCGCAAACGCAGCTTAAAGAAGAAGCGTATGGTCAGAAATGTTATCCTGCTCAGTTTATCCGAAGCGCTGCGTGCAAGTACGAAAGATCGGATGGCGGAGATCAGTGTACCGGCCACAATGCCAAAACCAAGAAAAAACACGACGATACGCACCACTATTAACAGGATGTCTTGCACACTCGTTCCCTTATTTCGATCTCTTAGCCCATTTGAAACTTAGCGCTACTGCTAGTATAGCAAGCGCTATACTCCCAAGAACAAGCGGAAGCATATTTCCTATTCCGGTGCCATCTACACCCGAACGGGGAGGGAGGTTGTGTCCTGCTTTGTTCAGGCTCTCAAATTACTGCTGGTAGTGCTCCACAATCGACTCGTCACGAACATGCGCATCCTCCGGGTTGAGACCACCGTGCCGCTTGGCACGACGCTGGCGCAACAAATCCCAGCATTGATCGAGGCTCACTTCGAGTTGCTTCATGCGGGCTTGCTGTTCTGCATCCAGTCCAGTACCCTCAGCCTGTTGCATAAGCGCATGCTCTTCGCTCACCAACTCTTCGATGTTACGCAGGATTTCCGTATCGTTCATACTATTTCCCTCGTTTCTTCCTTCAAAGAAAAGGATGTATCTTCTCTGCTATTCTAGCCAAAAATCTTGCTTCTATGCAATGCAACACAGCCTGATCTGGTATTATTTCGTTGTATCCTGGATATGCAGATTCACCGGCAGCCCCTCCATCTGCATAATCTTCAGCGCATTGGTCGTAGGGCTTGGCCCCGCACGCAGTATATAATCGAAGACCATGCGTCCAGCGATTACATCTTCCCGGAAGTGGTAATTCGTAATCGCGGGCAGTGCATCCGCTAGCTTCACTAGCTCTAAATCGTGCGTCGAAACAACACCCAGGCAGTTTCTTCCAACCAGGGCCGAGATATAAGATTCACCACCAATCAGCCGCTCGCGGTTATTGGTGCCCTTGAAAATCTCATCGATGAGAAAGAAAAGTGGCATACTTTTCTCTTTTTCACTCAACTCAAGGGTCGTCAATAGCGCTTTCAAACGCTTGACTTCCGCATAGAAGTACGAGTAGCCATCGGTCACCGAGTCGCTGATCTTGATGCAGGTAAACAAGCGAAACAGCGATGTATGAAACGCGCTGGCATTGACCGGGCCGCCCGCGTAAGCCAGGCAAAGATTGATGCCCAGCGTGCGTAAAAACGTACTTTTGCCCGACATGTTGGAGCCTGTGACGATAGCGATCTCCCCTACTTTGGGCAGAGCGAAATCATTCACCACTTTCTGTTCCATTGGAATGAGCGGATGTCCCAATCCGGTAGCCTGAAAGACGGGCCGGTCACCCTGCTTTTCACTGGCTACCACTTCCGGCAGGACATACTCCGGGTTGAGATAGGCAAAGGTCGCCAGCGAGTTCAACCCTTCCAGCTCGAACCAGATGTCCAGCCATACCGGCAGCCGTGCTGCGATCCGCGCTTTGTACTGGTGAAAACGATGCGCGATGTAGAAATCCCAGGGTACCAGCGCGTTCACGATCAGCCAGAGCAACACGTTCTTTTGCAGCGTCGCTGCCGAAGCGATACGGGCGATCCTATGCAAAAGTGTCGATGGTCGCTGCTCCTGCTGTATGAAGAATGGCAGGCATAGCTCTTTCAAATGCCGATTTTTTCCATAGCCGTAGGTCTCCAGGTAATCAAAGATGGTACTCAGTTGGCCGAAGGCATCGCTCAGATAATGCGCATCATCAAAAAGGTCTCCGCGCTGCTTTCTGGTGACGTAGAGAAAAATGCCAATGAGCAGAACCCCCAGTATCCAGTATTGAGGAAACGCTGTAAAGAGATTCAGCGCTAGCAGGATAAGTGTCCCGGTGGATAATGCCAGCGAGAGCAGCATCAACGGCAGCAGGGAGGGAGACGCGCGGCGCTCATCCAG
>VBHV01000633.1 GCA_005881995.1 Chloroflexota bacterium
AGGAGCAGGCCATTACCGAGGCGTTACAAGATGCGTAGGAGCGCGCGTCTTTCACGAGGACGCATCTAAAGTGAGACTCACACCGTTCGCACCAACGGCCCATCGCGTTGACAGAGAAGTCGCTCCCCGAAGCTCACGACCGATCGTCTGCCGTCTGGTAAGGTTGCTTCACTCGTGTTCACTTTGCGACACACCTCCTCCAGGTCGCGTACCAGTACTCGGTTGTTAAACGCACACGGTTCGAGCTGCACCTCGCTCTTTGTCGTGGTGATCCACCCACCCAATTTGAAAAAGGGGAATAAGTGCTGCCCCCCACAGTATGGTTAACAATAGATTATCTCGTAGACGTCGTAGGTTGGCAAGAAACGTCCGCAGCAAGCGATAGGCTACGAATTCGCCTGTGGGGAGGCGAGCCTACAAAAACTAGAACAGAACGTCTGCTCATCTCGTTAAGCAAAATAATGCAAGCTGTTTGCCTTGGGGCTATGTTGTATGATATATTTCAAAGTAAGCATGTAGTACATTAATCGTCATATTTGTTCGCTATGGGAGCTTGGGAAAGCCAGGCTGAGAGGGTGGCCTATATCGCCACCGACCGGTTGAACCTGATCTGGGTAATGCCAGCGCAGGGACGGACGCTGATAGTGAATGCCGCTTCTCTCGCTATATTCGAACAGGTAATCGATATCGCAGGAACCTGATCTGGATAATACCAGCGGAGGGAAGCGGCACGGCGCACGAGTCATTACACCAGTAATCCAGGCCGTAACCCTCTACAGGGTTGCGGCCTTTTTATATGCTCTGTAAGTTGTATTGGAGAGGAGCATGGAAACATCGAAATTGCAGGTGCAGGGTGTGACGAAAACGTTTCATCAAGGGCGGCAGTCACTGGAAACGCTTGCATCCATTGACCTGGCTGTCGAGGCTGGTGAATTTGTCACGGTCATTGGCCCCAGCGGCAGCGGCAAGAGTACGCTTTTTAATATTGTAGCGGGTATTGAAACGCCGGATGCCGGTATGATTGCTATTGATGGCGAAGCAGATAGCGCGCGCGCTGGAAAAACAGGCTACATGCCACAACAACCACTGTTGTTGCCCTGGAAAACCGTTGAAGAAAACGTGGTGCTGGGGCTGGATGTGCGCAGGGTCCCGCGCAAGAAGGCCCTGTTTGAGGCGCATGCCTTGCTCAAACGCTTCGGATTGATGGACTTCGCGCAGTATTATCCCGCCGCGCTCTCCGGCGGCATGCGCCAGCGTGTTGCACTACTGCGCACAGTACTCTTCAACCGCTCCTTCCTTTTGCTCGACGAACCATTCGGAGCATTGGATGCGCTCACACGCCTTTCGTGCCAGGTGTGGCTGTTGGACGTGTGGCAAGAATTTCATTCAAGCGTCCTCTTTATCACTCACGATGTGCGCGAGGCCATCCTGTTGTCGAACCGCATCTACGTGTTGAGTGCGCGACCGGCGCGGGTATTGCGTGTGGTGGACGTACCTCTCCCATACCCACGTCAAACGGAACAGCTGGCATCGGCGCATGCCCTGCAATTGGAACAGGAGTTGATGACACTTCTGTTAAAGGAGCAGCAGCTATGAAACTACGCAAACTGGCAAACTATGGGCCTGCTATCGTCCTGATTGTAGCGCTGCTGGCGCTGTGGCAACTCTACGTGCAGGTTAGCCAGATCAGCCCTCGTTTCTTGCCCGCTCCAACGGCCATCGTCACGGCTCTGGTGAATAACTGGCCTGTCATCTATGACAATACAGTGCAAACCATGCTCGAAACGGTGCTGGGCATCACTATTGCAACGCTGTTCGGCCTGCTGATGGCGATCCTGTTGGATGTGTCGAACTGGATGCGCAGGGCGATCTACCCCCTGCTGGTGACATCGCAGACCATCCCGATGATAGCCCTCGCGCCACTCCTGCTCATCTGGATTGGCTTTGATATTCGCTCGAAACTGATCGTCGTCATTCTCTATTGTTTTTTTCCAATAGCTGTAGCCTGCGCCGATGGCCTGGCTTCGGTCGAACCAGAGTTGATCAACTTGCTGCGCAGCATGCGTGCGTCGCGCTGGCGAATCCTCTGGATGGTGCGTTTGCCTGCCGCCATGCCCGCCTTCTTCTCCGGCCTGCGTATCGCCGCGACCTACAGTGTCGTCGGAGCTATCTTTGGGGAGTACGTTGGTGGAGAGAAAGGACTGGGTATCTACATGCAGCGAGCCACCAATTCACTTGCAATGACCCAGGTTTTTGCCGCCATCCTGGTAACGGCTGTACTCAGCCTTTTCCTGTTCGGCCTTGTATCCGTCATCGAACGTCTTGCTTTACCCTGGTATCACGGCGCAGTGCAACGCCAGTAAAATACGAGAACGCGATTATGAAGCTTCATAATCGCGTCCCTCCGATCCGACGAAAGGAAACATGTTATGCATAAGCGCACACGTCTGCTATTGAGCATTTGTATACCGGTAGTGTTAGTTATCGTGGTTGTCAGCGCCTACCTCTTCCAACTGCGCGCCGCCAACAGTGAGTCGGGAACGCCACACGTGGTGGTCACGCCCAGTTCACCATGCGTATCGTTAAACAAAGCAGCTCCGCAGCAGTTGACCACCATGAACCTCGCGCTCGACTGGACGCCCAATACCAACCACACTGGTATCTACGTCGCGCTGGTACAGAACTGGTACCGCGCCGAGGGGATTGATCTGCACCTGCTCCCTTACTCTGCCAATGTCTCGCCCGATGTACTCGTCTCTTCGGGAAAGGCTGATGTTGGGATCAGCGCTACCGAGGGGATCGTGGCGGACGCGGCAGCGGGCCAACCCGTGGTTTCGATTGCCGCCATCATCCAGCACAACACCTCGGCGTTGGTAACGCTGAAGAGTTCTGGCTTGACGCGCCCGCGCGACCTGGACGGCAAGACCTATGGTGGTTTCGGCGCACCCTATGAATCAGCCGTCGTGGGCGAGATCATCAAGCAGGACGGGGGCAAAGGCCAGTTTACTAATGTGACCTTGAGCATTGACGCGATGCAGGCGCTGGAATCGCACCGTATCGACTTCGTATGGGTCTTCCAGGGCTGGGAAGTCATTCAGGCGCAGCGCGACGGCGTCCAACTGAATGTCTTCCCGATCACTAACTATGGCGTCGCTGACTACTATACGCCGAATATCATCACCAGCCCCACCGAGATTCAGCGCGAACCTGGTCTGCTGCGCCGGTTTATGCTGGCCACTTCCTGTGGTTACGATTACGCGCGCACCCATGCACACGACGCGGCGAAAATGTTGATCAATAAAGCGAACGCCGATAATCCGGGAACTTTCACCGATACCGGCCTGGTCTACGCCAGCCAGGATTACCTCAGTCCTCGCTACGCCGACCCGGGTCGTAAGTGGGGCTGGCAGGACGCCGCGCCCTGGCACAACTACCCGCAATTCATCCTGGATTCCGGCGGGATATTAGATGCGTCGAGCAAGCCTGTTCACAGTATGAACTTTGATGCGTTGTGGACCAATAAGTTTTTGCCCTGAATCATCAGGGCAAAAACTGCATCCTTTCCCTGGCGTCATGTGAAGAAAAAGCTATGAATGACCAGCAACAGCCCACGCTCCAGGGATACTTCCGCGTGTTCCTGGGTGAGTACGTTGCTGACTCCACGTGGCTTGCCGAAATAGAGCGTCTCGCCTTGTAGAGGATAGTACAGTCCCGATGTACGTATGCCGCTGGCATCGCCTGTTAAGGGCAAGAGTGAAAGCAGGTCGCCCACATGTCCATCGATTGCGGTAGTACCCGGTCCTTTGACCAACCAGCAGACCGATGGTCCGTCGACAATTTTGATCGGCACGCTATCAAACCCCGCCAGTAACAACACATTGGCCATCGTATGATCGAAACGTGCGCCGCCGAGTGCCCCGAGCAGCGTAATCTCTGTGGCTCCCTGCTCAATTGCGAGTTGCACCGCCAGTTCCGTATCCGTCTCGTCTTTCTCGACGGCAGCGGAGACTGTACGACTACCGCCTGCCCGCAATTGCTCTACAAGCTGCTTATCGAGCGAATCGAAATCTCCTACCACAATAGCAGGAGTACAACCATAGCGCAGAGCAGTGGCGGCCCCACTATCCGCAGCGATAACCATATCGGCGCCGGCAATGGCTTTATAGAAAGCTTCCCCTGGTTCGAGCGTGCCTCCCGCGAAGATGACAATGTGCATATTTATCTACCAGAAAAGAAATGATGACCTGACAACAGGGAAACGAAAGGTTTATGAGACAGTATAAACCTTTCGGCTAAAACGTAGCAATGCTTTCTTTTCCTACGTTATAGTATGTGTAACTGTCCGGGGAAAATCCAGTGGAGTATGGTCTAAGATTGATGGATTCTCAAAATATCACAAAACAGCCCCATTCATGGGGCCGCTATCCTAAAGTCAAACATAGCCAGGTGCAATCGATTTATTGGCGTAATGAATTGCCTGATATCGCTCAATTAAAGGGAACGGCGCTGCCCTTCGCCTATGGGCGCAGCTACGGTGATAGCTGCCTCAACGAGGGCGGCATTTCACTCGACGTCAGCCATTTGCAGCGCTTCATCTCATTTGACGAGAAGACGGGTCTGCTGCGCTGCGAAGCAGGGATCTCACTGGCGGAAATTCTGGAGGTGTTGGTGCCGCGCGGCTGGTTTTTACCGGTCTCGCCGGGTACCAAGTTCGTATCGGTTGGCGGCGCTATCGCCAACGATATTCATGGCAAGAACCACCACCGGAGCGGTACGTTTGGGTGCCATGTCACCTGCTTCGAGCTGCTGCGCTCCAATGGCGAACGTCTGCTGTGTTCGCCTGAGCACAATAGCGAGATGTTCCGCGCGACCATCGGTGGGTTGGGGCTCACCGGCCTCATCCTATGGGCGGAATTTCGTATGAAGCCCATAGTGAATCCCTATATCGACATGGATCACATCCGCTTCGCATCGCTCGACGAATTCTTCGAGATCTCTGCCGAATCCGACGCGGACTATGAATATACTATGTCCTGGGTGGATATTTTGATTGGTGGGAAGAACCTGTGCCGGGGTATCTTTATGCGCGGCAATCATAACTTGTCAAGGCAACTCGCATCGAAACCGGCGAAGAAGCGCTTGCCCCTTGCTGTGCCTATCGATTTCCCTTCATTCATGCTCAATTCGCTCAGCGTCAAAGCCTTTAACGAACTATACTATCATAAACAGGTACCGAAACGGGTTCATAAAATCGTTTCGTATGACCCGTTTTTCTACCCGCTCGATTCCATCCACGACTGGTATCGTATGTACGGCAAACGCGGCTTTCTGCAGTATCAATTTGTCGTACCCTTCGAAGAAGGGCATCACGCTATGCGCGAAATCCTTGCTCGCATCCGGCGTTCAGGTGAGGGATCATTCCTGACCGTGCTAAAAACATTTGGCGATATTGCATCACCCGGCATGCTCTCGTTTCCGCGACCGGGTTTAACGCTGGCACTGGATTTTGCCTACGATGGTCAGAAGACGCTGCGACTGTTAGAAGACCTTGACCACATCGTGCTGCAAAGCGGAGGAGCTGTCTATCCCGCCAAGGATGCGCGCATGAGCGCCGAGAGCTTCCAGGCGTTTTTCCCTGGATGGAAAGAGTTCTCGGCATACGTCGATCCGAAATTCTCCTCAAGCTTCTGGCGGCGCGTGACCGCCGTGGTTCCCGACAGTGTTGATAATCAAGGCGACCCTGAATTAACAAGAATTGGTGACACCATAAGATGAAGATTTTGATACTAGGCGCAACCTCGGCTATTGCGCAGGAAACCGCCAAATGTTTTGCCAGGGATGGCGTGGAACTTTTTTTAGTCGGGCGTTCAGCCGAAAAGCTGGAGGCAGTGCAAAACGATCTCAAGGTGCGCGGCGCGAAATGCGCGGAAACCTTTGCACTCAATCTGAGCGATCTGGACCGCCACCAGGAAATGATACAGGCAGCCATTGAGACGCTCGACGGACTCGACATGGCGCTGGTTGCGTATGGCACGCTGGGCGATCAGCAGCTCTCACAGGAGAGCGTGGCAAAGACGCTGGAAGAATTCACCACCAACTGCACCAGCGTGATCTCTCTCCTGACCTTGCTGGCGAATTACTTTGAACCGCGCAGGCATGGATGTATCGCTGTCATCTCCTCAGTGGCCGGTGATCGAGGCCGCATGAGCAATTATATATATGGCGCGGCCAAAGGCGCCGTTACCATCTTCCTCCAGGGCCTGCGTAGTAGACTGGCGAAATCGGGAGTAGCTGTAGTGACGATCAAGCCCGGTTTTGTAGATACGCCGATGACCGCCTCGCTGAAGAAAGGACTGTTGTTTGCCAGCCCGCGCAGGGTTGGTGAAGGGATTTATAATGCTATGAAGAAGGGGAAAGAGGTAGTGTATTTGCCCTGGTTCTGGCGTTACATTATGTTGATCGTCAAGAGCATACCGGAGCCGGTGTTTAAGAAGATGTCGATCTAGTGGTTTGCACTCACAGTCCCAGGAAGCGTAAAGCAAAACTTGCTACCTTCCCCCGGTATCCCTGCACTCTCAACCCAGATACGTCCACCCATGGCCTCAACCAGGCTTTTACTGATGTATAGGCCTAAACCAGAACCCCTTACTGACCCGGCAAGATCGCGCGGCAGACGCACAAATTGACCAAATAAGAGGGGTATCTGGTCAGGCAATATGCCAGGGCCTTCGTCTTTTACTTTGATGCATACCGCTTGCTCAGATTCTTTATCCACTGTCACGCTTACAGTAACAGAAGTATCTCCTGGCGAATACTTGTAGGCATTAGAGAGCAGGTTACGCAGGATATGACGGAGGCATTGTGCATTTGCTCGAACGGTAACGCCATCAGGAATATCGAGATGTGTACGTTCGCCCTGGTTCCCAAATTCCTCGAAATGCTCGACTGTTTGGCGAGCAATGGGGACAACGGGAATGTCCTCGATGTGCAGCAGTTCTTTATAAGTGTCTGGCTGGCACGGTCAAATTGCTCATACTTCTCCAGGAGGAGTGAAAGATATCCAGAAATAACGGTGAGCGGGGAACGTAGTTCATGATTCACATTCAGAATGAACTGGTTTTTCAGGTCATTTAACTGGCGTTGCTGTTCAAAAGCAATAGCAGTCTGGCACTCTGCCTCCTGGGCTTTCATGCGTGCTTCATCCGCCGAATCCAGCAACGTGCGCAGACTGACAACGATATACCCAATGATCGCGAGGAGAATGAAACCGCTAATGAACGAGAGGGTAAATGGTACATGCCATAACAACCGTTGTCGTACCCATTGATAGACAACCAGCGTAACATAAGCAACACCCAGGAAGATGAGCAGACCTTTTTTTCTAAATATCCAGGCCACCAATATGACAGAAATAGCGAGAACGTTGCCATTGTGAATGACTGGAAAGCTCAGCATATAGAAAATCAAGGAAAACACTATCGTTCCTATAACAATAAGAAGGCGTATAGCAAGCGGTAACGTGAGCATTGAGCGTGGCCAAGTGTATAGTTGACGCATTTCCTCTTCACCCGTTTCCCCGAAAATACATTCCTAATCCATCCATCCAGCAATAATTCGTTCATGGGTACACAGCCAAATTGAACAGCTATTATTTTAACATAGTTGCCCATGAAAGGCTACTTTTTATTACTGCGTTGCCTCAATGCCTCATATAGCGCAATACTACCAGCAACCGCAGCATTGAGCGAATTAACTGAGCCGCGCATTGGGAGAGTGATCAGGAGATCACAGTGTTCGCGCACCAATCGGCTGATGCCTTTGCCTTCGTTACCTACTACGAGTGCGAGGGGACCTGTCAGGTCGGCTTTGTCATAGGCGGTCTTGGCCTCGCCTACCAGCCCGATGACCCAGACGTTCTGTTTTTTCAGGAAGTCGATGGTGCGGGTGAGGTTGGTTTCCTGGGCAATCAGCAGGTGTTCGGTAGCTCCTGCCGACGTTTTGACCACGGTGGCGTTTACCTCAGCCGCTTCGTGCAGGGGAATGATGACACCATGTACACCTGCCGCTTCCGCGCTGCGCAGGAGCGAACCGAGATTGTTCACATCCTGGATGGCATCGAGGATGAGTAGGAACGGGTCTTCTTTTTTCTGCCCGGCAAAGTCAAGGATTTGCTCAAGCGTCGCGTACTTGCGCGCTTCAACGACGGCCAGGCAGCCCTGGTGAACGGCTCCCTGGCTGAGCTGATCAAGTCGGTGGCGCGGCACCGTTTCAATGGGGATGTGTCGCCGCGCAGCCTCCTGGAGAATGGCCGCTACGGATGGGGCATCGCGCTGACCATCTGCCAGCAATAGACGCCTGACCTGCCGATTTGAACGCAGCGTTTCTAAAACAGGGTTGCGCCCCCATACATAATCAGGCATTACACTGTTACTCCTCAGAAACTGTTAGAGGCTGGGACGTGGACTCAAACAAACCGTACAGTTCGCGTACTGGCGCGAAGCTCTGACGATGAACAGGTGCAGCGCCATGTTCGCGCAGAGCGGCCAGGTGTGCCTCGGTTCCATAACCCTTGTGCTGGGCAAAGCCATATGCGGGATAGTATGCATGAAGTTGCACCATGAGGCGGTCGCGGGTGACTTTGGCGATGATCGAGGCAGCTGCAATTGAGAGGCAACGCACATCACCCTTGATGATTGAACGTTGCGGAAGTGGCACATCAGGTAGGAGCAGTGCGTCTAGAAGCAGCGCGTGTGGCGGCGTAGAGAGTTGAGTGAGCGCGGAGCGCATAGCGTATTTGGTAGCCTGTAAAATATTTCGTTCATCGATCAGCTCAACGGAACCGAGACCGACGCCCACGGCGAGCGCGTGCTGCATGATGACATCATAGAGACTCTCGCGGGCCTGGCACGATAACTGCTTCGAGTCTCGCACACCGTTTAGGAGAGCCGGACAGTCAGCGTTATCAAGGGGTAAGATGACGGCAGCAGCAACCACAGGGCCGGCCAGGGAGCCACGCCCTGCCTCGTCCAATCCGGCAATAAAGGAATAGCCCTGACTGAGCAGGGCCATCTCTTCCTCTAAGGTCGGTATTTGTTTATGCGTTGTCACTTTCGCCGTTGCTGGTTTTAGCATTTGCAACACTTGCAGTCTTAGCTGCCCTGGCGGCCTCTTTCGCCGCGGCTTCTTTGGCAGTAGTCGGGCGAAGTTCCTTCAGACGAGCAGCCTTACCCGTTAAACCACGCAAAAAATAGAGTTGCTTGCGGCGTACCCGGGCATGGCGCAGCACTTCAATCTTTTCAAGGCGGGGAGAGTTGATGAGAAACGTGCGCTCCACGCCGACACCGTGGGTAATGCGGCGTACCGTGAAGTTGCGATTGACTCCACCGCCTCGCAGACGCATCACAACGCCCTCCGGTATATCTTTCCGTAACTGGGCATTTTCGACCGAATCGATCAGTGCCCTTCCGGCCGGCTTGGTGTATACTTGTTTATCTGCCATCCTTCGTCATTCTCCTGTGCGCGTAAGGAAGTAAAGAAGTAAGGAAGTTCTTACTTTGTTGCGTTGAGCTGCTTCATCAGGCGCGATTTGCGGCGAGCAGCGTTATTACGATGAATAACACCTTTTTTGGCGGCTCGGTCCAGTTCGCTGGCGGCAGCGCGTACAGCGGCTTCTGCATCTTCACCAGAGGCAATGGCGGCGCGAGCTTTCGTTACCTGTGTTTTCACGATAGATTTAATGCTGCGATTATGTAAGCGGCGCTTTTGCTCCTGGCGCATGCGCT
>VBHV01000634.1 GCA_005881995.1 Chloroflexota bacterium
TAACGCACCGGCATATCCCAGGCCGCGCTGAACTCTGCGGCGGTATGAACGGTATCTTCTCTACTTTCAGCGTGAAATTCGTGGTTGCCGATACCGGGATAGAATGCAATATTGCCCAATTGTGCCGCGATATCCTTTGTAGCCAGGGTATAATTCTCTCGTGCTCCAGTATCGACAATATCGCCTGGCGAAACGCAGAAAGCTGGCGCGCCCTCGTCTAACCACAGGCTGCGCACATCCTGAAACATCGGAGCCAGCCGCCGTGCGTGCATGGCATGCCATTGATCGCGCGCCCGGTAGTGCAGGTCGCCAAATGCCCAGAAGTACAAGAGCTCTTCATCTTGCTCATTACTCACCATATAAGCTCCTTCAATCAAAATGTTTGTCCTATTGTAAACCAAACGTATTAAGTGGTTGTAAAGGTTCTCATTAATCAGCACTTGAATAGTTATCCTGAAATAACATGACAACATGAGCCGAACGATGAACAATCTGTTATAATGAAAGTCACCTGAAAATCTGATACTACTGGCGAATTTCCTCCGCGTCATTGTAAGGGCGGGGGAGGAGCAGATGTGGGGTTAGGACCCTTGCGGTCGCCCTGGAGTTCGCTAGCACTATCAAACCTTGGGATACCCATTGAGCAATTTCCCGATTGCCTGGCGCACGGTAAATGGTTTGATGGCTCCGCCCTGGAAGGATTTGCGCGTGTCGCCGAAAGCGACATGTACCTGGTACCCGACCTCAGCACTTTCGCTGTTTTACCAGGAAAAGTGCGCCCCCTGACACCCCTTGAACAGGCTCCACGAAGTACTGTAGACGACTTATCTACCGCGGAGGATGTTGTTGCTCGTATCATCTGCCATGTGCGCGCCCCGGATGGCGAACCCTTTGACGGCGACCCACGGGCCACACTCATACGCGCCCTTGATGTCGCGCACTCGATGGGTTACGATTTTCTAGCGGCCCCAGAACTGGAGTTTTTCCTGTTGCAGAATGACGAGACAACTCCCAGGCCACTTCCCCATGATCGCGGCGGCTATTTTGATCTCTCCACCGACCTGGCCGCAACAGTGCGCCGCCAGATGGTTGAGGCGCTCCAGCAGATGGGCATTCGCATCGACGCCAGCCACCATGAAGTTGCCGCGGGTCAACACGAACTGGACCTTGAAACGGGTCATGCCTTGCCCATAGCAGATGCATTGGTAACCGCCAAATATGTCCTCAAAGCCATTGCCGCGCAGCACGGCCTGTACGCTACCTTCCTTCCCAAACCATTCTTTGGCGTCAATGGCTCCGGTATGCACACCCACCAGCAGTTAATTCACCACTCAACCGGGCAGAATGCCTTCGCGGATGAGCATGGCGAGTACGGCCTTTCGGATATCGGGCGCTACTTTATCGCCGGGCAACTGGCCCATGCACCTGCCATGTGCGCCATCCTGTCACCCCTGGTCAATTCATATAAACGCCTGGTGCCTGGCTATGAAGCGCCCGTCTTCATTAATTGGGGGCGTGTCAATCGCGAAGCCCTCATTCGTGTTCCTCGCCCCGGCACAGACCGCCAGTTGACCGCCCGTATCGAACTGCGCTGCTGCGACCCTAGTTGTAATCCATACCTTGCTCTAGCCGTCATGCTGCGCTCCGGACTGGATGGCATGGCGCGCAAGTTGCCGCTTCCACCCGCGATGGATGAAAGCCTCTTCCTGCGCGACGAAGGCGAACGCCAGCGCCACCGTTCCAAACTGCTCCCCGCCACCCTCGGCGAAGCCCTCGACGCCCTGCGTGAAGATACCCTGATCCGTGACACCCTGGGCGATTCAATCTACGAAGGTTTTCTTGAAGCAAAAAGCATCGAGTGGACGGAATACCGCAAACAAGTACACGCCTGGGAGCTAGAACGATACCTTCCAGTCTTTTAGAAAGAAAATGGGTTGCCCTTCGGGGCAACCCACCCTACGCCTCATGCGGGCGCACAAGCCAGTACCGCCCATTCTCACGCATCATAATCCGCTCATCGATCATCTCGCGCCGCAGGCTCGCAACGTCATCGTGAAACGGCCTCAGAATGGCGTTGACCTCTTTCTCTTCATAGAGCCGTCCCCATTCAAAGGACCGCGCCAGCTCTTCCATGACATAACGCCGCTTCTTATACTGCGCCGGAATGCTGACCAGCCGACCATCCTTGAGGAATGTTGCCACCACACGCGCTCGCTCGTCACTCTTCGGTGGCAGCGGGTTGCTGGCAAAGAGCATCTTCGCCACGTGCTGCGTGCTTTCTGCCAGGCGCTGAATACCCTCACTATCCAGTTCATAATAGCGATAGTTATCCTCGCGCCTCATCTTCACCAATCCCGCCATTACCAGCGCCGAGATATGATGCGAGATGGTCGGCGGTGAGACATCCAATGCCTGGGCCAACTCTTGTCCATACATAGGACGCTCACCCAGCAGTCCAAGAATGCGTATGCGCGTCAGGTCCGCCAGCGCTCGCCCCAGTACGACCAGTGACTTCATCTCTTCAGATGAGAGCGATGTTTCTTTGGTAATGTTTTCCTGTTCGTTTTCCATCCTTATCACCTCTTTCACGATCATACAATTAGGCAATTGTCTAATTGTATGATAAACGAAATGGGACGAAATGTCAAGGGGAATCACTACTCTCTCTTGTATTGCACTGCATCCCTATACACCTGCTCATACGCGTCGATCATGGCATCTAGGGCGAACTTCTCTTCAACATGCGCCCGGCAGCTAGCACGGGGAATGTCGTACAGGTCATCGACCAGCGCAGCTGCATGAGTAAGTTCACCCTCTTCGACAAGAAAGCCTGTCTCGCAGTGGCGAATGATCTCTTCAGCCGCGCCGCGCCGGTAGGCGATTACGGGTGTCCCGGTCGCCATGGCTTCAACAGCGGTCAGTCCAAAGGGTTCGTCCCACTCAATCGGAAAGAGTAGCCCCAGCGATTGGCCCATGATCTTCCAGAGAGCCAGCCGCTCCAGCTGCCCCAGGTAGGTGACGCGATCACCTGCTGCCTGTATTTTAGGCTGAATGCGCTCCTCGAAATAGTGGCTATCATAGATACCGCCCGCGATGAGCAGCCGGTAGCCGGCCATCGCGGCAATCTCGATGGCCGCCTCAACGCCTTTTTCCGGGGAAATACGTCCCGCGAAGAGCAGGGGAGCCTCTTTTGACGGCTTGGGCGAGAAAGGAATGGCATCCAGGTCCAGCCCGTTGTAAATCACGGCATCGATAGAGGTGTATGGCTCGTAGGTGCGAGCGCAGGCATGCGAGACAGTGATCAAGGTGACGGGATGACCCTGCTGATCCAGCACGCGCAGAGCTGTATTGATTTCTGGCGAGACCGCCGGAAGATGCAGTGTATGCAGCACGGGAATATCCTGAATCAGCGGACTGCAGGCATAGGCAGGCCAATCGAAGGCATGAACGTGGACGACATCAAACTCATCGCTGCGCCGCTGCAAGTCGAGAAAAAGATCGAGGAAGAGGTTAGCCTGGGTAAAGAAGCCAGCATCTGCGGAACGTTCTCCCTCGGAGAAGTTGGCGGGCAGCACATGAGCGGGAACAGAAACAGTTTCAATAGCAACGCCCGGCACAAACGATGTGTCGCGTGCAAAAAGTGTGACATGATGCCCACGTCGTCGAAGTCCCAGCGCCAGGTCGGCCAGGAGCGCTTGCGCACCTCCGAGAAAGGGTTGCACAATAGGAGAAACCAGGGGGGCAACCAGTGCAATATACATCACTCACCTCGATAAAAGGCACAGTTATGCTCAGTTTCGTAGAGCTTCACTTCATAGAGCAGGCCGCCGGGAAGCGCGTCTGCCAGTCGTTCCCAAAATTTAATGACCAGCAATTCTGTTGTCGGAATGCTCCCTTCCAACCAGGGAACATCGTAGTTCAAGTGTTTGTGATCCACCCATTGTATCACCTGCTCATGCATGGCTGCTTTCAAAGTGGTCAGGTTCAATACCATGCCGGTTTCTGGATCAGGAGAGCCTTGTATCGTTACTTCCAGCACATAGTTATGTCCGTGTCCGTTCGGGTTAGCGCACTTATCATAGAGGGCATAATTTTCTTCATCGCTGAGCTGCTTGCTCCACAAACGATGCGATGCGCTGAAACTTTCGCGCCTTGTCAGGTAAACCATCGATTTGTCCCTTATATGTCATGCATGTGTTATGCGTTGCTAAAAATCTCAAGGTTGGTTCCGCTAAGCATACGTCCTGAATCATCGGCCAGGAACAGCAAAATCTCAGCCATATCATCTGGAGTCATGCCAGCCTTCAAGTGCGGCGCGGCCTGTTGCAGCATCTCGGTATCGACCGCTCCAGGACTGACGGCGCAGACACGAATATTGTAGGGTTTCCCCTCGACGGCAAGAATCTCGCTTAAACTCGCGACCCCCGATTTCGAGACGTTGTACGCGCTCAACCCCGGAAATTTCTCAACTCCTTTTACGCCCGAAAGCGAAGAGATGTTGACAATCACGCCGGAACGCTGCGCGGCCATGATACGAAATGCCTCTCGACAACACAGGAACGTGCCGCTCAGGTTGACGGCGATTACGCGATCCCAGGTAGCCGTATCCATTTCAACAAATGGACGCACTGCCACTATTCCCGCGCAATTCACCAGAATATCGATCCGCCCAAAGGTCTCCATGGCTCTTTGGAAGAGGTTCTGCACATCTTCTTCAATCGAAACATCGCCCGCGATAGATAAGGCTGTATGACCTTCGTTTACTACTTCTGCTGCAACTTCTTCTAATGCGAAAGCCGTGCGGCTAAAGAGGACGACGCGTGCACCTTCGCGCGCGAAACGTAGCGCGGTAGCCCGGCCAACGCCGCGTCCTGCGCCTGTTATAATGCTGACACGATCTTGTATGCTCATAGTAAGGATTATAGCACCGTTCGGGTATTGAATGAGCATTATCTGCTTCAAGATCAAGCACGTTTCGAAGCTCTTGAGAGGTGCAGTGAGCAAGGCATGATGTTCTGTAACAAATATTGTGGATTTTTAACTCTGGGAGAGTTGGTCAGATTTTTCTATGACTTAGAACGTGCATCAAGGAGTTTGATGAGTCCTTCTTGGGAGAAACAATGGTCGGTGGAAAGTGCTTCTGTCATGCCAAAGTTCTTCATGATGATAATACTGCTGGCATCTACTAATGACCATGTTTTGTCGAGACGAGCTTCAAGCAGTGCCCATGCCCTATTGTCTATGGTTCGCTCTATATGGACTACCTCAACTGAGACGTCACTTTTAATCTTATTGATGGCCTCAATCACCTTTGGGCGAGGCAAATGAAAGTGGCTCGACGTTAGCAGTGCAACCAATTCGTGAATAATGTAATTGGTTGTGACGAACTTTCGCCGTTGGATTATTGCCTCCTTCATAAGGATCTCTACCTTATCATGAAGGAGGTCTTTACTAACAACCAGATGATATGCCCATCCAGAGGTGTCAACGAATAAATCTCTTGCTTTTGGCATAGTTCTCTAGAGATACATCTCCGCTATATATTCATCGTGTTTATCAGCCCATCCAGGCTCATCGATTTCAAATATCCCTGCTACTTGAAACAGTGGGCCATTCAGCAGCTCTTGTAAAGTTGGCGTTGGCTTGAGAACAAATGGTCCTTCAATTGTACCACTCTCTGATGAGATAATGGCAGTTATTGTGGTGGATTGGGTATGTCGTTGTTCAGGTGACTCGTGAATGAACTTTTTCCAAGAGGGAGTCGCCTTGTTTGTTGAACTAAAGGGTATAGAGCCTTCATTTATTGGAAGGAATGCGATATAAGCCGATGTTGCTCCCAATGGGTAAACATTAGGTATGATACTGGAACTACTCAATTCCGCTTACCTCCTTAATTGCTTGTTTCTGTACGCTGTCGTTGCAACTCGTCTACTAACGCCGTTTGCTGGTTGTATTGATTCGCCATAAGTACTAGAAACTTTTCCATGTTGTCGCGTGATACAGCGAAACGATAGATAGGCTGAGCTATGACATGGCCGACTTCCTGTATTGTTTGCAACTCTTCTCGGTCTGGAGGCACAACTACGCCCAACGTAAAGAAAAACTCATCACTACTTGAGTGAATACCCATTGCATTAACATGTAATATAGGTAAGTTGGAAGCGTCGGCAAACTTAACATTTAACGGCGTTGGTATAACTTTTGGTTCTTGTTGACTCATTCTTTTTCCTCAACTGTAGAGATCGATGTATCAGGTATAACGAATTCTTTTCTATCTTACCACTACATCGTACCATATTGGCAGTTTGTCAGAAAAATAAGACGTTGCTGAGATATAAGGAATTCTGTTTTGCTGTCAACTTTGCTGCAGATTGTAGGGATTTGTCCTATAAAGAAATGGTAGCCCCTTTGCAGGGACGCCAAAGACTATCGAAAATCCCAACAACTTGAGCGTAAGGCACTTGTTGAAACAATTTGGCATCTGCTATAATGTTCTGCAATGTATTATTTAGCGCAATATAAGGCAACGTGCCGCATCATGACGGTAGATACTCATTGGGCGCAGCAGGGGGCAGCATGACAGCGAACGCCAGACTACAGGGTTCACTCGATGAATTTGGCCTGGTGGAAGTCTTGCAAATGATGGAATTTGGCAGCATGACGGGCGCCATTCACCTCAAACAGCAATCCACGGAACGCATTGGCATTGTCTATTTCAAGGATGGCAAGCTCGCGAGTTGCTCCGAACTCGATCCTGGCGCGTTGACGCTGGGGGATATCTTGCAGCAGCTGGGCATGGCCAATAAGCAGCAGATCGACCAGGCCTTCTCAATGCAGGTGCAGGACCCCTTCGGCAAGCGCCTAGGTGAACGCCTCATCGAAATGGGAGTGATCGGCGAACCACAACTGCGCGAAGCGCTGCGTACCAAAGCCCTGTGGACGGCGCGCGAACTGGGACTGTGGAAAGAGGGAACCTACGAGTTCGTCGCCAGTCCCACGGGTCATTCTAAATCGATCCTGCCCTATGGAGAGGAGTCGCTTAACCTTGAGGTCATGGGCGTAACGATGGAGATGGTGCGCTACATCGACGAGTGGCAGCAGTTAAGCCCATTCTTCCCCCAGGGGATGCATACCGCGCTACAATCTGCTCCATCTATCCCCTATCCCATGCAAGTCGATATGCGCACCATGGAATTGCTGGGCGGCATCAATCGTCAACGCACGCTGCGGCGTATTGCCAGCTCCATCCGCCGTCCCGAACTGGAAGTCGCGCGAGATATTGCCCGGCTCATGCAGCATAAATTTGT
>VBHV01000433.1:0-1808 GCA_005881995.1 Chloroflexota bacterium
CTTTCGGCCGATCGTAGTGGCTCTTCGCGAATCCCAGGCGGTCGTAGGAGATGACGACGAAGCCCGCCAGGGCGAGCCGGCGTGCGACCGACCAGCTCGGTGTGAAGTCCCAGTTTGCCGTCGAGGAGGCAATGCCGTGTACCAGGACGATGGCTGGCGTCGAATTCTTTGGTTTTCCGTAAGTGTAGCGGAGCCCGTAGAGGGTGCTGGGGAGAGGATCGCCCGTGTTATGTACGGTAAAGCATACGGTCTGGATGCTCAGGCTGGCGCTGCCTGAGGCTGCTGCGCTGGCCGGGGGTGTCTGGAGTACAAATAACATTACGGCAACGAGAGCGGCAGCGCCTCCGGCGCGCCAGCAAGCACGCGCGAAGCGCAAGTGGAGTTTTGACATTGTTTTCTCCTTAGGTATTACCCATTCAGTGTTTCCGACTCATCTGGAAAAAGTCAATGTAGCCCTTTTTACCTGGACAGTATAATCCTTCAAAGAAACAGAGCAGAAACACTCTACCCTGTTTTGTTCTTCATAGAGATCGAGTAAAAGTCTGGCATCCCAAGATAAGGAGTGGCTATGCAGCCGGAACGAACACCTCAATACAAACCCCAGGAACAGAGATGCTATAGAGGGTACACGGAAGACCTGAAAGAGCAGTTTCAATATGGCCAATGGCAAAGCCATCGGCAGCTTTAACCCTAACGAAATCGTGATGGTGACTCAGGGAGGGACAGTGAAAGCCCAGCCATCCGCACTCTCAGGCGGTACGGCGTTCTCGGTCACATGGAAGCACTCCTGATCACAGGACCGATACTGATCCGTCGCTAACCAGGCGCAACACATGAATAGGGGGAACGGGACCTGTTTCCCCTGTTCTGACAAACCGTGGGGGCAATAGGCTCGTACAGGTTGCGGCTTGCCTATTTCCCCTCAAAGAATTCATAGTAAAACTCGATCGGCAGTTGCGCGCGAATATCCTCAAATTCACCCTTTGACAAAGCATCGACGAGCACGCTCAGAACGGCATGAGCATGTTCACGGGCCGTTTCTAGCGGCACACCTTCTCGTATACTCACGCGTCGAAAGAACTCTTCGAGGGAAAAGATTCTCCCAGGGCTTGGGACTGGCTGGTTCCCAGAACCGAGAAACGGCTGCTTCAGGTATAGTGCGAGGCCTGTCGGTAGTTGAGAAGCCGCATCATGGCGTTCCTTCTTCGATAGACACTCCGCAAGTGTTTCAAGGGTAGCCCGTGTGGCACGGTGTGCTTCGCTTCTGGAAGCGAGATGAGCGCGCTCTTGTACCTGTTCAAGGAACTCTTCGTACTTCATGCTCTCCTCTTAACGCGCTGGGAACGCTTCTTTCTCATCAACCCTGACTCCCTTAGTTAAGGCTGTAAGGCAATTCCTACATAATGGATACGTCCAACAGAGAAAAAACGTGACACCTCTCTGTAAATGTCAGAAATTAATTTCTGACATTTACAGAGAGGTGTCCCTCTCGCCTTCACATTACAAACCGCTAACCTACGATTTCAGCGTATCATCCACCTTTTTCTCAGCCTTACCGGCCTTATCCTCTACTTTGCCGCCCATTTCTCTGGCCTTGCCTTTGGCCTCGGTTTCTTTGTTGCCTGTCACCTGGCCCACTTTTTTCTGGACCTTGCCAGCAACCTGGTCGAGTTTTCCTTGTGCCCTATCCTTCTGACCCTGGGTGCCAAGATCATCGGCCTGGGTGTCCTGGTTCGTGTTCGGATCTCTTGTCGTCATATCACTATTCCTCCGATCGAGTTATATGTAATGTCAACAAACTGCTCTAA
>VBHV01000433.1:1893-2093 GCA_005881995.1 Chloroflexota bacterium
CCTCCGTCGTAAAGTAATCCTCCACGCCAATGCCTGCATGCGGGCGGCTGACGTAGATCTGGAAACTTGGCGTGACGCGATAGAAGAAACCGTGATAGGTAGATTGATAGAAATGATCAGCAATGACAGCGACGAGCTGTTGCTCCTGCTGCATGAACAGTGGCTTCACCTGGTTAAAATGGTGTAATCCCAGCAGCAGC
>VBHV01000635.1 GCA_005881995.1 Chloroflexota bacterium
AAGCGGCGCTGCCTGTCTCATCGCAAATATGCGATATGCTGGTAGAAGCTGCGCTTGCAGGTGGTGGCAAAGATAATATCAGTGTCATCGCGGTGTGTGTCAGGAATGATACATATTGAGACGAGGGCAACCTTGCGGTCGCCCTCGCTTGCCTCAAGAATGTTCATCGATTTTTTGGAATGTCCCAGACGTGGGTAGGCGCCGTAAACCCGGCAATGGAGGCGGCAGTGATCCCGATGTTGGGAATGGCCGCAAACCATTGACAGACGTTTGTTGTGGAGGTCCCGATACCGGTGTCTCCGGCAAAGGGCCGGATGCTGGAAATGGCCGCGTTCCTGTTGAACCTGTGACCATCCTTGCAGGGGTACGCTGTTGGTGTTGGGGAAGCGGCTGCGTGTTGGGCCGATCAATCCCTGGATTCGGTGTCATTGGATTGAGCACCGGCATAACATTGTGGCTGTTGATGCGGAGGGCGACCAGCAGGCGATTGATCTCAATAAATTCGCTGCACGATGCTGGCACTATTAAGGGAGTACCCTTGGCGGCGCGTTCCAGCGCGATACTTAGCTCGCCTAGCGAGCGTACCAGGCGCTGCATATAGATACTCGTCTGGCCCAGGCGCATCAGGCGTTCCGCCATCAAGTTCAGGCTGCCCGCGAGGGGCAACAATAAGCCGCTGGTCAACTCGGCCCTGGCGCGCAGGTTGCCATTGGCTAATTGCGCCTGCACGTCTTTGAGATGTACGATCCCCCGTTCAAGTTCAGCGCTGTGTTCGGCAATATGATGTGACTGCTCTTCAATACGTTGATTGGCTCGCTCCAGGTCTTCCAACGCCTCCGCTTGCCGGGCTGCCAGGTGCGCGTTCTCCCAAAGTGTAAGTAGCTGACGCGCAACAACTAGCGCGACTACTCCCATCGTCGCGAAGAGCAGTAGCGGGCGAATTGCAATCTGACCGCTATCGCTCGAAAGGACGTTGAAGGTCAGGGCCAGGAAGAGCATTGATAGGAGGATGTAGGGGACGTAGCGCGAAAACCCAAAGACATTGCCCTCACTCGAACGCTCCATGCGCTCCTGGATGATCTCCGGAGGGGTAACGGGCAGGAAACGGCGCAGGAAAGCGGCTACTCCAATCGTCATCATGCCCAGCGGCCAGCCCAGGTCAATCCACGTGGCCTCGACGTAGGTTCCAGAATTGTTTTGGACATTGAAAAGGAAGTCGGAGAAGACGAAAAAGCATAGGCCCAGGCCGACGACCAGCAGACCGGTACGTCGCGCAGTCGCCAGGTAGGTACGCCCCTGACCGCGCAGCAAGAGGAACACTACGCAGCTTAACAGGGCAGTATCCGCGATTGGATAATACAATCCCAGGAATTTCGCCAGGTTTGCCTCTCCCGGAGTCTGCGCCAGGGAGCCCAATAGCAAATACCACGCGATGGCCAGGATAGAACCCATCGCAATCAGGCTATCCATCAGCAGCAAGGCGCGCCTGCTGCCTGATCCTGGAGATGGCTGTAACAATAATCCAAGAAACATCAACGCGGGGAAGATGGAGTAGCCGATATCCGCGTATGATGGAAATGGCGTCTGCCCGATGGAGATATAGTAACGCCAGAAACTTTCTCCCAGACCCCACATAATCACTCCCAGGCCAATTAGTGTCCAGGCTACCCGCTCAAACTTAATCCAGGGTTCTACATGCTCCCGTCTTCCCATCGGTACCAGCACACTACAAAGTACCAGCCCTCCGCCGATAAATGCGCCCATGAGTGGTGAGAACTGTCCCACCCGCAGTGCGATAACACCACCCAGGTGAAAGACCACAATAATAATCATCCCTGCCGCAATCCACCCGATTGCCTTGATGACCGTAAGCGCGCTTGAACGTGATTGCATGAGTACCTCCCATTCGCGTACATGTCTTGCATCTTGTAGGAGTGTACCAGCCGTCACTTTGTCCCATCTCCTAATACTCTTCTGTTATGGGAGCATATTTTATATTTACCCAGGCCTACCGTCATTATTATAAGAGAGCATAAGACTTCTTTTCCTGATACCAGTCTTATACCGGTCTTCTCATAGGTTCTGAAAAGAAGAATCGGTACTTCCTTATACAAGCTGTAAAACATTGTCAGAGAAATATGATGCGAAAAATCGGGAATTCAGGCCTATTTATCTGGACAATGGCGCACAAATATGTTACAGTTGTACTTGTTCCTGTACGTATATATGTTAATCGCTCACACTTAGCGCATACATGAAGAGTCTTAGACAGCCATCAAGCAAGGCGTGTCTGTGAGGGCAGTACAGATGGAACCATCTTCGCGGGGGATAACACTCGATCAACTTCAGTCAACCGATCAGGCTGCGTCCGGTGAAACTATGCCTTCTTCCAGTGACCTTACGCTCGCCCATAACCCACTGGCCATTCTCGATAGTCTCTTGAAGCAACTTTCCCCTACCCGTTCGCTTACCCACATCGCTCAGTCACTGGCAACCATTACGAGACAGTTCATGGAGATGGATCTGTGCGTGGTTATGCTGGCCAACGGAGTACATGGTCAACTGACTATCGAGGCCTCCTCGCCCGACCTCAACGGGCGTATTCTGGCTATACCGCCCATCACTGTTGAACCTGTCCTGTGGGAGAAACTGCGTATCGCTCCCGGAGAGTTGCCAGCGCTGCATGTGCAAGAGCAAGAACAACTCAATCCGCTGAAAAACGTTGAGTATAAGACACTGCATATTATTCCTCTCGTGGTGGGCCTGGACTGCTTAGGCCTGCTGCTCTGCTATTCGAGCAAAACGCGTGACCTGGCAGCGCAAGACCTGCTTGTCTTGCAAACACTCAGCAGCTATGCAGCCCTCTCGATCCAGAATCGCCTGCTCATTGATGCTGACCTCTCTGGCACCTCTATCAAGACATTTTTTGACGACCTGCTTTCAGGCAATTCTTTACTAGAAAACGAGTTGCACACCCGCGCCGCCGCGCTTGGCTGTAATCTCGCGCAGCCGCATGTGATGCTGCTATTGGAAGTCGGGCGCCTGTCTGTCGTGAACACTCAAGTTGAAGAGAGCCAGTTGGTTACGTTTCAGCGCGCCATCAAACATGTGGAACTGCGGCTTCAAGAGCATTTCCCCGGCTCGCTGCTAGACGAACGTGAACACCTGTTGCACTGTATCGTGGCCCTCGACAAAGATCATACTCTCGAGAGCCTCAAGACATGGCTGAATATCCTTGTCGAGCAGGTGGAAAGCGAGCAACAGGTCAGCGTGTTTGTAGGTGTAAGTAGTCTCTGCAATGATTTGGGTGAGTACCGGCGGGGATTTGCCGAGGCGGAAGAGGCGTTGAAGATTGGAGCGTGCCTGCATACGCGTGCCAGCAGTACCTGCTTCGATGAACTTGGCGTGAATCGCTACATTTACTCGTTCGCGCGCAACAATACCCTGCGTGATTTGTACTTAGAGCAGATCGCGGCCATTGACCGCTACGACCAGGGACACAAACGCGCCGAACTGCTGGATACGCTGGAGGCTTACCTGGCGCATGGATGCAATATCAAGGAGACATCCGAATTGCTCGACGTGCATCGGAACACCTTGACGCAGCGCCTGGAGCGCATTCAATCGCTCTGTACCGTCGATCTCGATCAGTACAGCAACCGCCTGCCGCTACAGGTTGCCCTCATGGTTCATCGCTTACGCTCCTAATTGTTTGCGCGCTGATAGCCTCATCAACACATATCCCGTCTCCAGGATAGATGCAATCTCTATCCCGAAGGTGCGCATCTTCAAGCGTGTGCGCGAGAGGACGTTGCGCACTGGCCGCATCTCCTGATCCCAGACACCCTCGAGTTGCGCCTCGTGCAACTGCCGTCGGCAGCGTTCTATCGTCGCATCCGAAACGGTTCGATGGTTAAAACTGGCCAGAAGCACCTCGTAAGGACAATAGTGTGGATGAGAATTGAGCAAGGGCAGGAGGAGGCTCAGCTCGCTCAAAGTAAATTGTTGCTCTGCCATCATGCGAGGATAGGGCATTTCAATATCGTAAGCAATCAGCGAAAGAGTACCTAAGAGGACATTCAAGGCCAGCGTTTGGCCAGCTGGCAATAATTCTTCCAGTGAGTAGTGTAGTATCTCTTCATCGGTATGCTGTACGTGATAAACAGAGGAAGTGATCTTCCGCAAGGATACTCGTTGCATAGCGCGACTCCTTTAGTTCGCTTGTGCGTCTTCCTATAGAAGTAGCTCTTGACAAAGGCCTACCTGTACGGGAAACTACAATGGTTTCCACTTCATGCTTGTCTTATATCTACCTCCTTTCCTGGAATAACCACTCGCATTATTCACTACAAAATCTCTTCCAGATAACGTTTATTTTGCTACAAGCGCGATCTAGCGCTTGCCATCGGTCCAATCACTTTTGCCAGAAAGTGTTGACCGAGCATATATTTCTAACAAGAAATGTATGTATAGATAACAGTACACAACAAAAGCGAAAAAAGCAAGAGGTTTTTGGAGGTCTTTTCTAAACTGGTATAAGACACGGAAAAACTCCCAAAAATGCAAGACCATCGTTTTGCGTAAGGAATCTCTGTTTTTCTGTAGGGCGGGAGTTGTGCGGATGGGTGGAGGGGACGCTTGCGTCGCCCGTGCGCGGACCACCGTTGCCGGCCATTAAGCGGTTTTTAGAGCGAAACCAGATGTTTGACGCTCACGTCGCCCATGCGCGGACCAACGTTGTATCCAGGAAAGCATGTCTTTTCTAGGGACAGGAATTAACGCGCGCCAGGCTTTGTCTTCTCTGTGACCATCAGAATATATCCAGTTTCCAGGATAGACGTAATATCGATCCCGAAGCTGCGCATCTTGTAGCGAATGCGCGAAAGTACATTGCGCACCGGTCGCATTTGCTGATCCCAGACGCCAGCTTCCAACGCCTCTTGCAACTGTTGGCGACAATGTTCTACCGTCAAATCGGTTACAGCGCCATTGTAGAAGCTTGCAAACATCACTTCGTATGGGCAATAATGGGGGAAAAGTTCTAGTAGGGGCAGCAAGAGACTTAATTCACTCGCCGTGAATTGCTGTTGCACTAACAGGCGCGGGCCCTCAACCCCGCTAGAAAGGTACGAAAGCGTCCCAAGACGAGTATTCAGTACCAGCGTATGACCTGTTGGCAATGCGCCGTGCAAAGAGAAGTAACGAATCGGTTCAGCATCCTCGGCTCTCGTGATGTAAGATGCCGCAGTTTTTCCTTTAGGAGCACATACAACTTGCATATTCGTTCTCCTCAGTGAAAGGTACATACGAGTTATTAAGTAAATTATGACGTATTACCCTATACTTGTTGAAGTACTTATGTTATCATTTCTTTTAACAGATTTATCATTTTCGTAGGCTTTACCGAAGGAATGATGAAGATGGAGACACCAAAGGCAAATCCCCAGCCAAGGTTACGGCTCACCGAAGCACGCAATGAGCGCAAATTGTCCCAGCAGCAAGTTGCTGATCGCATCGGTACCACCCACGTCAATGTCAGTCGCTGGGAACGCGGTATCACAAGGCCCAGCCCCTACTTCCGGCGTAAGCTCTCCCAGCTTTTCGGCAAAACGGAAGAGGAGCTTGAACTGGTATTGCCTGCTCCGCCTGTCTCTTCCAATTCGTCCAGTCCGCCTATCACTCTTTCGTCAAGTCTAGCTCCCACTCTACCTGATATCCCTTCTGCTCCCGTCGCCTCTCCTATCCCTGTCAATGCACCAATTTATGATCCCACCATTCCACTGCCTCCAACTGTACCACTGGTGGGGCGCGAGCAAGCATTATCGAACCTCAAGCAGCGACTATGTTCTGGTAAAAATGTCCTGTTAACTGTCTTGCATGGCTTGCCCGGTGTAGGCAAAACCACGCTGTCAAGTACCCTTGCGCATGACCCTGAGATACGAGCGTATTTTTCTGATGGAATCCTCTGGGCCGGCCTGGGACCGGAAGCCAACACCTCTAACATTTTG
>VBHV01000636.1:0-6548 GCA_005881995.1 Chloroflexota bacterium
ATTTTGACGATGCGCCCATACCAGTTGGCAGTCGTGCCGGCATCAGCCGTCATAATAGCCGTTTCCGGCACACGTTTGGAAAGTTCCAGGAACACGCGCTCTGGATTGAGCGGCTCGGCGCTTTCCATGGCGCGTGACTCGACAATCTTCCACCAGTCCCGGATGTTGGACTCGATCTTCTCCCGCCAGGAACGGTCTTCCTTTCGTTCAAGGTAGGGGATCAAGGCGCGCAGCGTTTGCGCGCTATCACCGATCAGGTTGAGCTCCGTTGGATAGCGCAGGCCGAGCATGCGCCCATCGATGTCGATCTGGATACCGCGCGCCTGCCCTTCTTTTGGCAGAAATTCGCTATAAGGGAAGCTGGTACCGACCATGAGCAAGGTATCACATTCCATCATCATATCCCAGCTGGGTTTGGTTCCCAGCAGGCCAATACAGCCGGTCACGAAGGGCAGTGTATCGGGCAGCGCCGCCTTTCCGAGCAGGGCTTTGGCCACGCCAGCCCCCAGTAAATCGGCTACCTCGGTGACCTCTTTTCCGGCGTGCATCGCACCCGCGCCAATCAGCATGGCGACTTTCTTGCCTTCATTCAGGATGGTCGCCGCCCGTTGCAAGTCGGCATCGGTGGGAATGATGAGCGGAGAGGAGTAGCCAACACTGCTATGCACAGTATTATGCGCGTGTGGTGGCTTCTCGACGGCATCCAGGTCCTGCACATCTTTGGGAAGTATGATACAGGTGACAGAACGCTCGGTTTTAGCGATGCGCACCGCGCGGTCAACCAGGTGACGTATCTGTATCGCATCCATAGCTGTGTAGACATACTCGCTTGCGACATCTTTGAACAGCGATTGGAGGTCAACCTCTTGCTGGTAGTTGCCACCAATGGCCGGGCGCGCCGACTGGCCAACAATCGCCACAACGGGCTGGTGATCCATTTTGGCATCGTACAGCCCATTGAGCAGGTGAATTGCGCCTGGTCCTGAGGTCGCCAGGCAGACGCCAACCTCTCCTGTAAACTTGGCGTGAGCGGTTGCCATGAATGCTGCCATCTCTTCATGGCGCACCTGCACAAACTCGAACAGGTCTTTATTGCGCTCCAGGCCACCCAGGATGCCATTGATACCATCGCCTGGATATCCATAGATGCGTTTAATACCCCACGCCGAAAGGCGTTTCAACAGAAAATCACTGACTTTATCACTCATGAACTTCTATCCTTTCTTTGTCGATGTCCTAAATTTCGGCGCTTCTGCCGTAATACTGAAAATCTTCACGGAATCCACCATGACCCTGACCAATGGTGCTGTATTCCTTCACAAGTTCAATTGACTTGAGATACTTCACCATTTTGTAGCCAAGCACAGTTTCAACCCGCAGGCGCAGCGGCGCTCCATGCACGATAGGTAGTGGCTCACCGTTCATCTCATACGCCAGAATAGTTTCTGGATGCTGTGCAAGTTCCATATCGATGACCTCGTAATAGGTATGCTCCAGCGCCTCCTCCAACTCAGGTTTTACCGCGCCTTTGCCTTTCTGGTAGGAGGTAAAGACGAGGTATCTGGCCTCTGCTAAGGGTTTGCAGAGATTCAAGACCTCTGTCAGGGGAGCACCCGCCCATTCCGCTACTCCGGTCCAGCCTTGAATGCAATTATGTTTGGTGATCTGCGCCTGTTTAAGAAGTTGTCGCAGATCTGCCAGTGAAAGCGCGAGCGGCTGTTCCACAAGCCCGCAGACCTCCAGTTTCCATTCGGCAAAGTTGTACTGCGCCAGCCGCTTGTACTCTTCGCTTTCTGGCGGACGACCATTCACCCAGAAATACGAGGTGATGTCAGATTGTTTGTACTGCTGCTTCGATTTTTCCCAGTGCAGCAGCGCCTTTAACACAGGGTCAACCAGAGCCCCAAGCGCGTTCTGCATCTTCCGCTTGTGGCGCAGGCTATACCAGGAACTCCATACATAGATAACGGCTACGATCAAGAGAGCGATGACAGCTATCAGGATGGCCAGGCCGGTATTGCCATTGGGGTCGCCGAAGACGATATTGCGTATGTTGTCCTGAAAATGCACGATAAGAACGAGTGCAGTATGAATAATAATGAAGATGGTGAAGGCGATCAGGCTCAAAAAATGCAGGCTGCGCGCCGATTGCTTGCCTCCGAAGATTTTGACATACCAGGGGAAACGCCCCTCGATAGAAGGAGACATTGCGGCTCCCGTTAGAATCATGAATGGCCCCAATAGAAAAACGACGGCGGCATATGCCAGTTGTTGCAAAGGATCATACGGGTGAAAATCGCTGGCAGGAGGTATATGGAATGTTATATAGGTCAGGAAGGTATGCCATGCATCGGGAAAGATAGACCAGGATGTGGGAATCAGGCGTGACCACTCACCCGTCGCGAAAAGCAAGATCACGTATACCAGCCCGTTGAGTACCCAGAAGATCACCGTGAAGAAATGCCAGAGGCGCCCAAGACCAAGATTATCTTCTCCAGGGAGAGCCAGCACCGGTGTTACCGGTATCTCATCATCCATCGATGTATATAGCTTATCTTTCGGAATTTTATTCCTGGTGAATTTGATCCATTCACTCCCCGGTTTACAGCCATCATTCCAGTAGAGGCGGGGATGGGCTCCCAGTATCTGAATGCCGCTGCGAATTAGTAGCCCAATAAAGAGCAGGTTGAGGTAGTGGCTGGCGCGCAGCCATAGCGGAAATTCGAGCGAGGCAATTATTGTGTGCATGTTCAAACATTCCTTCCCTGCTTCTTCTATGCGAATGGAAATTTGTATGTCCCGAGGAAGTTGGGGTCTGTCGATACAGAGAGGCATAGGCCCCTTATTCAGGTGCGATAATACATCGTATTGCGAGATTTTACCACTTCTCTAGGAAACACGCTTGGAAGCGCAGAAAAGTTACACAGCAATAGAGAAATATAGAAGGCTGTAGTATACTATTCATGAAATGAGGCGTAAGCCGCGCTCCAAACGTATTTGAAAATAGGGGCGCAATTCATTACGCCCGCCTGAGATGCCGATTTGATGACTCATGGACGCAATGATGAACATGAACAAATGAATCAGGGATCCCATGTAGGGACGCGATTGATCGCGTCCACCCTCCTGGCGCACATTGATAAATCGCGTCCCCACATACCCTCTTAATTTCAGAATAAATGGGATACCACTCATGAAACAGCTCAATGAAACGCAAGCTGAGACTTCGCATAAATCGCTGCCACCATCGGCTTCACATCATACTCATAGAGGTATGGCATCAAGATGGGCAGCCATCGCCGGAATTCTAGCTATTGGCCTGCTTTATTTGGCCCTTCCTTCGCATCTGATACTCGGCCCTAACTGGCTACTACTAGTAATAGAAGCGATATTCCTGATCCCACTTTCCATTTTCATATTGACCGAACGAGGACCATCGTATCAAACGATTCGCGTGTTGATACTGATACTGCTGGGCATCATTACATTGGCTTTGGCGATCGGTATTGCGCTCTTGATCATTACGCTGCAAACTAATACTCATGGCATCACCTTGCTTCGCTCCGCGGCTCTGCTTTGGAGCTTTAACATTCTTGTCTTCGCCTTATGGTATTGGGAGATAGATGGAGGAGGCCCGCTGAAACGCCACCTGGCTGGACACCAGGCAGCAGACTTCATGTTTCCACAACAGGTCAACGGGAATGACACTGGCTGGGTGCCGCACTTTCTTGATTATCTCTTTTTAGCCTTTACAGGCGCGACCGCGCTTAGCCCGGCTGATACCTATCCCCTGACACGGCTCGCGAAAGCTCTGATGATGATCGAGGCCATACTTTCTATGACCATGATTGTCTTACTGGCGGCCCGTGCGGTAAATATTCTGGGTTGAGTTTTTAGTAAACATTGTGCAAATTACAACCTTGACATCACATATTCGTAGTAAAGAACAAACCATGCGTTGCGCTATAAAGGGGAACAATATGACACAGCATCAGATGGACTCCGGCGAAATCAATCGTGATGGACCCCGCGCTTCCTATACCGGATACGAAGGAGTGCCGCCCACCGACAGCTACTCTTCTTCCTCGTGGGGACAAAAACTTACTGTGGACAACACTTCCTCACCCACCTCATCCGGCCAACGTCTTGCTCTGGCAATAATTTCACTGATTCTTTGGGTCATTGTCTTCATTATCGTAGGATTAAGCGCGTCCTCAATATCACCAGACAACCCAAGCTCACGCTTCCTCTATCCTTTTCTCATTGCTGCACTTCTGATATTTAGCGTGCTCGTCTTGATCATCAATGTTCTGTTTCACCGCAGGCATTAGAGTACACCGGGTTCACTAAAGAAAGCGGAGTTCAGCCCCCGAGATTGCTCCCTCGGTCATGCTCGTGTACGTACCACTCTCAAGCAGTTCGCGCGCAACGCGCCGCAGGTGGCCAAGAGCAGCGCGCATAGGCCCGGAGCCAAAACTGACACGCGCTACCCCCAATTGAGCCAGTTCTGGAATCGAGGGAGTTGCTGAGTTCGCAAGAATATTGACCGGCATACTGGCAGCCGGTACAAGGTCAGCAATGACGCGCGCATCGTTCAAGCCAATGGGAAAGAAGCAATCTGCCCCCGCCTGCCGGTACGCGTGCGCCCGCTGCACTGCCTGCTCGAATCGGGAACCGGCATCCCCTGTTGGGAGTAAATACACATCTGTGCGAGCGTTGATTACCAGTGGCATATCCATCGATGATGCCAGCTCTCGCACACCTCGAAGCAGTTCCACCTGAAAGGAGGTATCCACAAGCTTTTTTTCCTGCCCCTTTGTCGAATCTTCGATGTTGATACCGACGGCTCCCGCCTCAATGACCGCTCGAACCGTCTGTAGTTTCTCTTCAATGCTATTTCCAAAACCTGCCTCAATATCAACTGTGAGAGGACCGGCTATCACCCGTGCTATACGCGCCACCGTTTCGACCAGCATGGCTCGACTGATGTACTCGCCATCAGGATACCCAAGTGCAGCGGCAACTCCTGAACTGGTTGTGGCGATGGCCCGAAAACCTGCCTGCTCAAAAACACGCGCACTCGCTGCATCCCACGCATTCGCCAAAACAAGAATGGGCGGTTCAGAGTGAAGACGAAGTAATTGTACGGCCCTTTCCTTTTGACCAGGAGCAATCATCGCTATGTCCTCCTCGATTTACTGCTTACATTGGAAATCTTACGCCTTGCGGCGCATCTCCAAAAAGTCACGATCACCTTCAGCACGGCGCTGCACATATATCCCCATACGCACGAAACCCGCCCGTTCATACACCCGGATAGCGCGTTCATTGTACGTCAATACAAACAGGCGAAAGTAATCAGGTTTGAACTGTTCCCTGGCGAAATCGAGTCCTGCTTGCACAAATGCCAGTCCCAACCCCTTCCCTGTCAGGTCAGGTCGCATACCCAGTCCAATCGTAATGGTGTTATTCTCACTGTACAGGTGAGGTTCATCACTGCCCCATACATACGCCGAAGACCCATAGGCGAAGAATCCGATGAGCTCACCCTGCTCATCTCGCACGGCGTAATATGGGCTGCGCCTGTCGAGCATGTCCGATGGATCATCTTCGTCTTCCCAGTTGTAGACGGCATATGGACCTTCATAGCGCCAGGCTATAATCGCGTGCGCATCCGCTTCTTCCAAGGGTGTGAAGTAAAATTGCATCGCTATTCCCCTACTGTTCAAAGGCTGAACTTCAACTGTGATTTCAATTTCCTGGTGCGCAGGTCCAACTCTCATTGATCTTTCCTGGATATAGTATCATACCCTTTGGAGTTACAATTCTCTCATCGACAGGTACTATGCATCATGCAGGACAAGGCCGAAATGAACAATGTGATAGCCAACTTCCTTGCCCAATGGGATGCGGCCTTTGTCGAGCTTGCTATATTCGGAACCAGCAAACCCGATCACATTGCTGAGTTAGCAAATGATTTCTGTCAAAAAAATTTAGGCTCTGCTGTAAAGGAGTTTCTCTTCTACGAATCGAGTCAGGGAGCGGTTTTCGGCCTGTGTTTGAGCGATGATCGGCGCGTGGTGGTGAAGGCGCACCAACCGACACGTTCCCTCGACTTACTTCACGCCATCTACAATGTGCAGCATCATCTCGCCACACATGGTTTTCCCTGTCCCACGCCCATTCTCGGCCCAACACCGTTCGGTCGTGGCTATGCCATCGTCGAGGAACTGGTGGATACAGGTGTGTACGCCGATGCGCATCAGCCTTCCATTCGCCGCGTTATGGCTGAAAAACTCTATCAGCTGGTTGATCTGACCCGCGGGCTTGCCAGTATCCCTGGGTTGCAATCTGGTATGCTCAATATATTTGCAACTGGCAGTTTATGGCCCACGCCACATAGCAGAATCTTTGATTTTGAAGCCACCGCATCAGGCAGCGAGTGGATTGATGAGTATGCGCGTAGAGCTAGGAAGGCACTGTCAAACGGCGTCGGTGAAACGCTGATTGGTCACACCGATTGGAGTGTGAAGCATTTCCGCTTCGTC
>VBHV01000636.1:6630-17411 GCA_005881995.1 Chloroflexota bacterium
CTCCTGACGAGGCGCGTGCATTTATTGCAGAGTACGAGGCTGTTCGCGGCTCAGCGTTCACCAAAGCCGAATGGGCCACTATAGCCGCCGCCGCGACATTTGCCATTGCCTACTCCGCGCGCTGCGAAAACTGTCTTGATGCTGAAGCCACTACATTTCCTGAAGGCAGCTATCGGGAGGCTCTGACACACTATGGAGAAGTGTTCCTCAACCTGTAGATTCTCTATGAGAAGGAGTGAGCAATGCAAGTCTTCTTGGAAACCGAGCGCTTGGTGCTGCGCCGCTTCACCGAGGCCGACGTGGACCACCTGGTCGACCTCGACAGCGATCCCGAGGTCATGCGCTTCCTCACCGGCGGCACGCCGACGCCGCGCGAGGTAATCCAAAACGACATCCTGCCCGCGTTCCTGCGCTCCTACGAGCACTTCCCCGGCTTTGGCGTCTGGGCGGCGACCGAGAAAGCGAGCGGGGAGTTCCTGGGATGGTTCAGCTTCCGGCCAAAGGATGCCGCCAGCCCCAATGATGTCGCGCTCGGCTATCGGCTGCGCCGGGCCGTCTGGGGCCAGGGCTACGCCACTGAAGGGGTGCGTGCACTGATCCGCCAGGGCTTCACCGAACTGGACGTGCAGCGCGTGTTTGCCACGACCTACCAGGACAACCTCGCCTCCCGCCGGGTCATGGAGAAGGCGGGCCTGACGCTGGTGCGGACGTACCGCCTCACTCCGGCGGACCTCTTGGCCGCGGGCACCTACCACAGCACGTCCCAGGACCTCTGGGACGGGGACGATGTCGAGTATGCGCTGGAAAAGGCCGCCCGGGAGCGAGCACAGGCGCCTGAGTTCTAATGCAGGAATCATCTGTTGAAATTTCACCTGGACAACCCCGCGACAGGAGGTCCAGCCCTAAATGTCGCTCGCGCTGCCATGTCGGCCATGGCCGGCAGCGAAACGACGTGCTCCCTCTACAGACTCTCCAGAACGAAGCACGGAGAGGCCACGGCGCGTCTCGTTGCCGAGTGCTTCCACCCACGAAAAGGACCACTGCTCGTACGCAGACAGCCGATCAGAGCGCAATCCCTGTTGAGGGAAACGGGCGAGGTCGTCCGCGAGTGCGAGCGCGGTAGCAAGAGCCTCCCCAGGTCGTGTGAGGCGATTGACAAGGCCCATGGTCAACGCCTCCTGCCCAGACACGCCACGACCTGTGAGAATTAAGTCCAGCGCGTGACTTTGTCCAATGAGGCGTGGAAGGCGAATCGTGCCCCCATCAACGAGCGGCACCCCCCAGCGACGGTTAAACACCCCAAAGATTGCATTTTCCGCCGCCACGCGCAGATCACACCAGAGCGCAACTTCGAGTCCCCCGGCGACGGCATAACCCTCGACCGCGGCAATCACCGGTTTGGAGAGCAGCATCCGTGTGACGCCCAATGGCCCATCTCCCTCTTCGCTCACCCGCAGCATCCGTGTGGCATCAGCGACCGCTTTGAGATCGAAGCCAGAACAGAAAGTTTCTCCGCTTCCGCTCAGGACCGCGACCGCCAGTGTATCGTCGCTGTCAAATTCACGGAAGGCCTGGGCTAATGCAGATGCCGTTGGCCCATCGAGCGCATTTCTCACTTCCGGTCGGTTGATGGTGACAACAAACGTGCCTCCCTGCCTCTCTGTCACGATCGCGTGCTTCCCATCATCGTCTGTGCTCACATCGTAGGACATAGCAACTCCTTCAAATGGCTAGAGAGCCATCCATCACCCAATATAATCCTGAACCTGCTGGGGCAATGCTTTGTTCATCGCCTTGAGGTAAATCGTGGCCTTCCCGAAGAAAATCAGCAGCGCCTGGAGATAGACATCGAGTTGCATATCAACCGGCATCGCATAGCCGCCTCGATCAACCGTCTTCTTCAAATCTTCATCCGATAAAGCAGAAACGGTTGCTTTCATCTCCTCGTCCAGCGTGTGAAACCACTCCTGAAGCCGGGCAACGCTGCTCCCCAGGCCTGCCTCCGTGTTGCGATATGACCAATCTTGGCCCCCAACGTCGTATTCTGCCCGCCAGGACTAAAAGCCAGCTCAGCATCGCTCAGGGTATCTAACAACTGTGTGCGCAGCGCATGTGTGCCCTCAATCCAGGGCCATTTCTCTTGCATATAGCTATTCATAGTATTCTCTCCTTCTTTAGAACTTCCAATACCTCATCTAATATGGAACAGTTATACTATCCAATACCTGACACCTCCTGTCAAGTTTTTATGATATGCTACTTACATCGTCTTCATTATATAAGAAGGGACATATTGGAGGGATATTACCTTGCGAGCAGACCGATTACTGGTATTACTCCTGCTGTTACAAACCAGGGGACGTGTCACGGCGCAATCGCTGGCGAGACGGCTGGAGGTTTCGGAGCGAACGGTGTATCGCGACCTGGAAGCGCTCAGTATGGCCGGGGTACCCGTATACGGGGAACGTGGCCCTGGCGGCGGTTGGTCTCTCCTGGAAGACTACCGCACCAACCTGACGAGATTGACCGAGGCCGAGGTAAACACACTCTTCATGTCAGGCATGGCCGGACCCCTGGAAGACCTGGGGCTTGGCAAGGCGCGAGAAGATGCGCTGCTCAAGCTGCTGGCGGCGCTTCCCTCGGTCTACCGCCGCAATGCTGAAATGGCGCGCCAGCGCATTCACCTGGATGCGACAGGCTGGTTTCATCACGACGAACCCGTACCCTTTCTGCCCATGATCCAGGAAGCTATCTGGAATGATCGACGACTACGTCTCACCTACCAGCGCGGCAGCGATCATACGCTGGGCGAACGGTTGGTAAACCCCTACGGGCTGGTGGCGAAAGCCAGCGTCTGGTACCTGGTTTGCACTACCGCTGAGTCCGGTGGTGAAATGCGTGTGTATCGGGTTTCGCGCATCCAATCGACTGAGTTAACGGATGAGCACTTTGAGCGGCCCGATACGTTTGACCTTGTTGCTTTCTGGAATGAGTGGAGCGCGACGTTTGAAAAGAGCCTCTATCCTTATCCCGTGACCCTGCGTGTTGCCTCCGAATCTCTGTCTGAACTCTCCTATCTCTTTGGTGATTGGGTACAAACTCGCCAAACCCTCCTACAGTCTGGTTCACCAGATGAGCAGGGACGCATTACCCTCTCGCTCTATTTCGAATCATTGTCCCATGCTCGTTCGCGCCTGTTGGGATTTGGTACAAGCGTTGAGATACTCGAACCACAGGAACTGCGAGACAGTCTGGCAGAGTATGCGGTGCGTATTGCGCAATTGTATGGGCAGCGTCTGTGATTATGGCGACCTTCGCGGTTGCCTCGAGAATCAAAAATTCTGTTAAAGCAGCTATTGACACTTCCATATCCTGACACGTATACTCTTCTTGCCTTGTTGTTATCTCTTTGGATTGTTTGCCTGGTCTCTGGTCATCTCACCAACGCACTACGTGCTAAGGCTGCGCCGTCAGGTGAGATGCAAGGACTGGTCTCTCCTGTAAAGAGTCAGTTATTGCGGTGATAGAAGATCGTAGTTGAGCACGATAGAGGAAATAATACGACTATGGAGCAGCTTGCCCTCTTACATATTACACGCACGGATTCAGTATATCGTTTTCGCCTTGAACCTCCTGTCGGCCCTGTATCTGGTCCTCTGGAATCTAGCGTAGAACTTACAACTGAGCAGCAGGAACGTTTGCGTCGTGCCTTACAGTCTGCATCTCAATACATGCAGTCAAGCGACTCAAAGGGCCAGGCGCGGCGGAGCGGGAGTAGTGATGCGCTCGTTTCATTAGGGCGTTTTCTCTTCGATACCCTTCTCTCCTCTGTGATACAGGAGAGCCTGCGTCAACTCGACACTCCTTTGCTGCTCAACACCAATACTCCAGATATTCCATGGGAACTGCTCTATGACAGCAAGCCTGCTCCTGGTCATTTCCTCTGCCAGCACATGAGCATTGGACGGCAGGCGAACAGCCAGTCCAGCCAGACACAGCGCCTCTTCCAGGTGGAGCGTTTAAGCCCTGAGACCTCCCTGCATAAAAGCCGCAAACCAGGGCGGCGTGAAACGCAGGGGTTGACGGTGCTGTTTCTTGTTAATCCTACCAGCGAGTGTCCCATCGCGGAAGAAGAAGTCGCCACACTCTGCACAACTTTGCCCGAGGCCATATCGCGTATTATTCTCTATCGCCAGCAGGCCAATCAGTTAGAGATGCGCTTACGTTTCAACGCGGACATGCCGCAGGTTCTACATTATGCAGGGCCCATACCTGCAGCGACATCAACGGGTGAACCGACGCTGGCATTGGCCGGGCATACACGTTTAGATACAAACGCGGCAACGCAGCTCTTTTCATCGTTACCAAAACGCCCCCTCGTCGTGTTAAGCTACTACGATGGCTCGCAGGTCGGTGCCCTGCCACCTTATGAAATAGAGGCGCTTGCGGCCTCCAATCTCATGGCGGCGGGAGCGAGCGCGGTTCTCGCTATGCGCTGGCCTGTGAACGCACAGCGAGCGCGCGAATTTACCGTGCTCTTTTACCAGGAGACCGCGGACGGCGTCTCGCTGGGTGAAGCACTGCGTCGCGCTCGCTCAACTATGGCCCAGCGGCATCCTGGTGACCTCTCCTGGTTAAGCTACGTGCTGTACGGCGATCCTACAGGCTCGCTGGTAGCCAGTTCTCCTGGTGGGCGCGATCGCAACCTGGAACTGTCTCTCGATGCGCTGGATGACGATCATTTGATGCAGCCCATGTTCTCTTCATCGAATGCACTCGACCGCCGCTTCTTACAGGAAGTGCTGGGCCTGGCCTTGATGGAAGCGCGGCGTATGCATAAAGACTATCTTGGGACTCCGCACCTCTTCATCGCTCTCACCAAGCTCGACGGTGGCTGCACGCAGGATGCCTTGCGCAGTCTCAATTTCTCTCCCAAGCAAGTACGCGATGTGATTCGTCTCGCGTTGGGGAACGGCAAAGCCACCAGTGACACACCTATCCTGCCAACGCGCCGTTGCAAAGAGATTTTGCAAACCGCCGAGCGCAATGCATTGAATGCGGGTTCCACCTCTATCGATGAGCGCGCCATCGCCCAGGCAGTGTTGAGCGAAAAGGATGGCGTCACCCATGAACTGCTCACCAAAATGGGCATCAACCCATCGCAATTGATCGAGACGATCTTGTTGAGCAATGCGCGTGCGCTGCTCGAACTCGTCCCTTCGGTGAGCGCGAACCCGGCTGCTCCCATTGAACTGCCGGTCGGCATTGGTCCCGAAGGAGGCATCAAGGGCGGAAATACGGTGCTTGAACGCCTGGGACGCGACCTGACGAAGCAGGCCAGTATGAAACAATTGCAGCCGCTTATCGGACGCGAAAAAGAGATGCGGCAGCTCATCCAGACCTTGATGCTCAAGGACCGCAACAATCCTATCTTAATCGGCGATTCGGGTGTTGGCAAAACCACCATCGTGACAGGATTGGCGCAGCGCATTGTTGACGGCAAAGTACCACCCGAATTGCGCGGCAAACGTTTGATCGAACTCTCGGCCAGTTCACTCGTCGCCGGAACCAAGTATCGCGGCGAATTTGAGGAGCGGCTCTTGAAGGTGCTTGAAGAGGCCGAGGGCAGCGGTGATATCATCCTGTTTATCGATGAAATGCATCTCTTGATCGGCACCGGTCGAGCTGCCGATGGCAGTATTGACGCGGCAGGTATTCTCAAGCCCGCGCTGGCGGGTGGGCGTCTGCGCTGCATCGGCGCGACAACCCCGCAGGAGTATCGCACCATCGAGAAGGATGCCGCCATGGAACGCCGCCTGCGTCCCATCATGATCGAAGAGCCCGCGGTAGATGAAGCGCTGGCGATCTTAACAGGCATGCGCGATTTGTACGAGCAGCATCATCATGTCAGCATCGCCAAAGAGACGCTCTACGCGGCGGTGCATCTTTCCGAGCAATATCTGCCGAATTTGCGCCTGCCAGACAAGGCCTGCAGTGTGCTGGACGAAGCGTGTTCGCAGGCGCGTGTGTTTTTAGCCGAGGACGAAAGCGAGCAGAACGCTGGGGAGAATGCCAACGATGACCTGGATGATGCCTTCGCGGATCAGCCGCTGATTACTCCCTCGATGATCGCGGAGGTGATCTCGCATCGCACCGGCATACCCGTGCGCGCGCCGGGGCGCGAAGAGCGCGATCGCCTGCTCAATCTGGAAGCCCTGCTCAAGCGGCGCGTGATTGGCCAGGACGTGGCGATTGCGCGCGTCACCCAGGCCATCCAGGTAGCACGCGCCGGCCTGAAGCCGCGCAATCGTCCATCAGGGGTGTTCCTCTTCTTAGGCCCAACCGGGGTCGGGAAAACGGAGCTGGCGCGCGCGTTAGCAGCCGAGGTCTTCGGCTCCGACGAGCACCTGATCCGCGTTGATATGTCAGAATACATGGAGAAGCACGCCGTCTCGCGCATGATCGGCGCGCCTCCGGGCTATATCGGCTATGACCAGGAAGGGCAATTGACGGGAAAACTGCGCCGTCGCCCGCACTGCGTGGTGCTGCTCGACGAGGTTGAAAAAGCCCATCCGGAGGTCTTCGATCTCTTCCTGCAAGTCTTTGATGCGGGCCGCCTGACCGACGCCCAGGGCCACACCGTTGATGCCCAGCACGCCATCTGGATCATGACCTCCAATGTAGGCACCGATATGCTGGGCCGTTCCATGCCCAGCGGGTTTCGCGCCAGCAAAGATGCCATCGAAGAGACGCAGCGTGACCGCCTCATGGAACGCCTGCGCCAGACCTTCCGCCCCGAATTCCTCAACCGCATCGACGAAGTGGTGATCTTCCAGCCACTGGGCCAGGAACAGGCACGCGCCATCACGCGCCTGCAGATGAACGAACTGGCCACCCGCCTGCTGGAACAAGGCCTGACCCTGGATGCCGACGATAGCGCCATCAACCTGCTCTGTAAAGAAGGCTTCAGCGCCACGCAGGGCGCGCGCCCATTGCGCCGCGTCATCGAAAAAATGCTAACCGTCCCCCTGAGCCTGCGCATCCTGCTTGGCAACATTCCTGAACAGGCGGTAGTCCACGTCAGCGCCGGAGAGGGCAAACTGGCGATCGATATACGCGAACCCTCGCTGCTAGAGGCCGAGGTGGAGGATGATGTGAGGGTGGATGCGTTATAACACATTGTTCACTTGTCTCGCTGCTTTTCCACCCATTATGCTATGAAGTGGAACATCACTAACCGCCTGAAAGCCGTACATCCGCATTGACGATCATAAAGGGGTAAAAAAACCGGTGGATACAACTTCGCAAGGTAATAATATTGACAGGCTGGTTCAAGTCGCGGCTGGGGCACTCTTCCTCGACGGCCATCTGACGATTCCAGAGAATGCACGCGGAATTGTCCTTTTTCCTTACGCTATCGAGAATGAGCAGCGCGTCTCCTATACAGCGAGCCTTGCCTGGCTATTTAATGAACAGAGCATAGCTACGTTGCTGGTAGACTTGCTCACTCCTGATGAGAAGGCACTGGATAAGGAGACTGGCTTTTTCCGTGAAAACGTCAACGTATTACACCAGCGCATCATCGGCATAGCCAACTGGCTGATTGAAACCCCGGAAACGCAAAACCTGCGCATTTGTTACTTTGGTGTTGGCGTAACAGGCGCCGCCGTTCTGATCGCCGCCGCAGAACGCCCCGATGCCGTCGTCACGGTCATCGCCACAGCCCAGCGGCTTGATCTTGCCCGTGACTATTTACCTCGCGTTGAGGCCCCGGTGCTTCTCCTGGGCGGTGAAAACGACTCGCAAGCAAATGAGTCAAGCCGCCTGGCATTGGAGCAACTGCGCGCCGAAAAGAAGCTTGAAACCATTGGTGGTGCAGGGCATCTCTTCGAGGATACCAGCACCCTGGAAGAGGTGGCGCGATTGGCCATCCAATGGTTTGAACAGCATTTGCGACTGGGGTAACTACTCCAATTGGAGATATGTTCAATCTCGCCTGCATTTGCTTCCCCTGGCTTGACCTTCCTACGTAACTGCTACAGGCCGCACATCTTGTCCTTCTTGTTTGATTGCGCTGAAATCATATAGGTAATTTGGGCTATATTTCAGCGTGTATCACCTTGTCTCAGATTTTGCATGCTATCATACATATGTTCCCATAAAAATATGCGCCAGGAGCGTTTGTCTTCTGTGCTTGTAAGCATATATGCGGGAACAGAACTGCTTGGGAGGTTTGCAAGTTTTCTCTAGAAAGAAGATGCATGCAAACATATCAGTATTTTCAGATGTGTTTACGACAGCGCTTTACAGGAAGTCTCGTAGGAAAGTTTCGTCTTGGCCTCGTTCTTGGGCTACTCCTCTTTGTGGCAACATTCATGCTGAATGTGCCAGGTGCAAGTGCACAGACGTACACGACATGCTCCGGGGGTGATCGTACTTACAGTGTAGTAAGTGGCGATACACTCAGTAAGATTGGATATAACCATATTGTCAATCCGAACCTGATTTATGGGGGTCAGACTGTCTGTATCCCACTGCATGGGACAGTCAACCCTTCATCAGGGCAGAATAACACCACTCTCCAAACAGTGACGGCCAATGGGAATAGCGTCGCGACTATGATCGGACAGGTGTTTGGTCCCTATGGACAAGCAGCTATCAACGTCGCGACATGCGAATCTGGCCTGAATCCCGCTGCTTACAATCCATCGGGAGCCGCGGGCCTCTTTCAAATCATGCCGGGGACATGGGCAGGAACCGCACAAGTCGGCCAATCGCCCTATAATGCCGCTGCAAATATCGCGGCGGCTCACCAGATCTTTGTGCGTGACGGCTATAGTTGGAGAGAGTGGACTTGTCAGCCATAACGCCACCTGGATGACACGTCTATAAGGAAATCCACAATCATTGCGCCTCTTAAGCAGTTAGACACCAGAAAGCCCAGGAGTTCACAAGAATCCTGGGCTTTCACCGGGAATCCCTCTATTAAGCCATCACATGATACATGGTAAAAATGCAAATCATGATAAAAATCTACCTGCTCTATCAGAATGAGATGGACACTGAAAACAGGTAAGGCAGCGATGGGGGATACATCGCTGCCTTACTGTGGGAAGGAGACTGAGTTACGTATTTACTTTCTCAATCAACAAGGCTGTAATTTTTCTGTGGTGACGATGATCGAAGTTTGTCTGGAGCGAAACTCTACAGACAGTACACCCGGAACATCGCTGCGGCAGTACGTGCCTGGAGCGGGCGCGATAAATCGTGCCCCTACAACAGCACACACCTGGAGCGAAACTCAACAGGTCTACCCTGGAGCACCACTCTACAGAGCAAATTGGCACCCTCACGATCACCACTCACCACTAGTATGAGTATACACCTGGCAACTTTACTCTCCCTTAATTTGCGCTTCATTGGAAATAGCAGAGAAATCTTCGGAGTAAACTCCTATCCAGGCACACCCGGGGCTGTTATATATTGATGGATTTCTGCTCATAGAGAAGACTTCTGGGTCTTCACGGTCTCTGCCACCACTCTCGCGCATTCACAGCCCCTGAATGACGCGGCAAGTAGGGATAACTGGTGGGAGCAGGGGGACGCAGAAGTGGTCGGAATAGCAAGGTGATGACAAGACCGGCGATAAATCCTCCCACGTGGGCAAAGTACGCCACACCACCCATCCCCTGTTGGACAGTCGAGAGAGACGCAACGCCATCGAAAAATTGCAGCAAGAACCACAGCCCGATCAAGATGATAGCCGGGAGGGTAACAATGGTGAAGAAAATAAAGATGAAGATAATTGTTCGCACTCGCGCCCAGGGAAATAGCACGAGATAAGCTGCCAGCACTCCGGCGATTGCGCCGCTGGCTCCCAGGCTCGGAACAGGAGAGCCTGGATCAATCGCTACCTGGGTGATACTCGCAATCACTCCGCAGAACAGGTAGAAAACCAGGTATGGGAGATGCCCCATCCGATCTTCTACGTTGTCTCCAAAGATATAGAGAAACAGCATATTGCCACCAATGTGCAGCCATCCCGCGTGCAAAAACATAGCGGTGATAATAGTCAGGTAGACCGGATTGGGGGTGTGAAATGGGAGATGCGCTGGCACTCCCGGCAGCGATGTCTGGGGAACCCCATGGGTCAACGCTATCGGGACAACCGAATACGCAAACATAAAGGCGGGCGCATCAGGGCCGAGCGATACCTGGTAGAGAAAGACCGCGATGTTTACGGCGATAATCCCCCATGTTACCCACGGAAGGCGCCGTCGTGGCCCCGGATAATCCTTGATGGGAATCATTTACTTACTCTCATTGATGTCTAAACTTTTCCTCTTCATTCTTGCACGGTGCTTAACCGCTAAAAGTGACAAAGGCCGTAAGTAGTCCTATGCATGACGAGATTCCAGTACACTTGCAAGCTCAACTAATGTACTGACCACCATGGTCGGTCGTGGCGCGAGTGTATCGAACAATCCTCCCGAACGATTCACCCAGGCCGCTTGCAAACCGGCGTATTCGGCGCCAATCACATCGAAAGGATTTGAGGAAACCAGGCGCACTTCTTCAACAGGGCGTCCCAGCCGCTCGGCAACGTGCCGGTACACCTTTGGTGATGGCTTGTAGACCTTCACCTCGTCCACGCTCACAAATCCCGATAAGTACACGTTCAAATGCGTGGCATGCATAATAGCATCCAGCATAGAGGGACTGCCATTGGAAAATACGACCATTGTATAGCCCTCCTCCTTCAGACGCCGCAAGCCAGGCTC
>VBHV01000654.1 GCA_005881995.1 Chloroflexota bacterium
GCATTGTTTCGGGTCGCCATGCCCCGCGTACGTCGACATGGCGGAGTCCCTTACCGATGAAACGTGGCAGCGTATGCGTCTCTGAGTGTGGAACAAAGTAGACTTCCTGTTCGCCCACCGGTGGTTGGAAGGTGATGAGCTGCGCACCATCGAACGGTTGGACTTGAACGAGATGGCCGTCTTCGTAGTAGAAGCGCGATGCTTCCGGGCTGAATTCATCGAGGATGGTATCAAGGAGGCCTGGAGACGGGGCAATACTGCGGTGGCTGGCAAAGGCAATGTGGATGGCTTCCACCGTGTCCAGGTCATCTGCTCCTCGACGCGCCAATATATTCGAGACACCCGGTGTGGCGCCACATCCCAGGACAATGGTAACCCCTGCTGCCTGTGCTTCATGATCGAGAGCCAGTTGTTTCGGCGTATTGTGCAGACCGCCCAGATCCAGGTAATTGACGCCAGCGCGAATGGCAGCGCGTGTGGCTTGCAACCCAAAGTGGTAGGTCATGGTGTTGATGGCCACATCCTGCCCGCGTAGTAGCGCTACTAGCGCATCTTCGTCCGAGGCATCCACGTACACTGCTTGCACATGACCACGACCTGTGCTGGCATTGAGGTTGCTGGCTAGAGCCTGGGCCTTGTCTCTGTCGTGGTCTGCGATGACGATCTCATCAAAATTACTGGTTGTGGCCAGGTCGCGAGTCGCCTCCGATCCCATCGCGCCGCACCCTCCCAGAATAACTGCTCTCATCTTTCCGCTTGCCTTTCGTCTCTCTAAAACTACTAATAAGAAGGCGGCGTCGTAATCCATAGCACCTCGGCTTGCTCTGGTCCAGGATTCCTGTTGCGGTGCGGAATACGGCTCTCGAAGACGATACTATCCCCCTCTTCGAGCAGGTATTGGTTGGGACCGACCCAGAAATCCAGCCGCCCGTGCAGGATCACCACGCACTCCTCGTCTGAATCGTGGGCATAGGGTTCTTCTCCAGAACCGCCACCCGGCTCGATCACGCTCAGGATCACCTGGAGCTTGCCTGTCAGACTTGGCGTGAGTAAGTAGTCGCGCCACTGCCGACTGGGGTGGATCAGTTGCCTGCGCTCAGCGCGCCGCACAACCCGGTTTTCCGGTATTACCGGCCCCTGGAAAAGCTCCGTCAATGGAACGCCGAATGCCTGGGCAACCTTGCGCAGCGAGGCCACCGAGGGGCTTGTCAGGTTGCGCTCCACCTGGCTGAGAAAGCTCTGTGTGAGGCCTGAGCGTGCTGCAACCTCTTTGAGCGAGAGTTGGCGGCTCTCCCGTAGCCGTCGAATGGTCAGGCCGAGGTCCGTTTCGTTTGCTGTATCCTTCTGCACCCCAACTGTTGCTTCGACCGGAGAGTGGTGCTCCTGCCCGTTCACCCCGATTACCTGCGTGCTGCTTTCATCCTCGACATGGAGTATCGGATCCCTGTCCTTACTATCGCTTTGCCTGTTCTTGCTGGTCATGATCTACAGAACCTCTTTCTGGTACTCTGCTGCACTGTCGCCCTTTCCCTTCTTTAGCCACCGGCTCCTCCATTTACGTTTACTGCCTGTGTTCCCCCGCGTTCCTTGGCGCAGTACTACCTGGGCCACGACGATAGCGGTAAGTGTGAGCGAGAGCATAGTTGCGGCAACCGCGTTGATAACTGGCGAGACCCCGAAGCGCAGCCGTGAGAATAAGTTGAGCGGGAGGGTCGTCGAACCTACTCCTGAGACGAAGAAACTCAGGACAAAGTCGTCGAATGAAAAGGTGAAAGCTAGCAATGATCCTGCCAGCACAGCCGGATAGAGCTGCGGCAGCGTCACCCGCCAGAACGTGCTGATTGGTGTCGCTGCGTGCTGAGACGATAAGCGCCACGATGGAGGTATTATACACCGCGTGAGTCACCACCATCGTCTGCACACCCAGGTCGATGTTCAGGTTGACAAAGTACAGCAGCGAGGCGATAGCAATGACGATCTCAGGTGTAATAATCGTCATGTAGACCAATCCCTCGAAACCGATGCGCAGCCAGCGAGGGGCGGAGCGCATTCCAAGTGCTGCCAGCGTGCCAAGTATGACGGCCAGTGCAGCGTTGAGCAGTGCGACTGTGAGGCTGATCTGGAGTGCGCTCGTCACATCCGGGCTGGACCAGGCAGCCTGATACCACCTGGTGGTGAAGCCTCCCCAGATAGCAACTCTGCGCGAGTCGTTGAACGAGTAGAGCACTACTACGGCAATAGGGGCATAGAGAAAGAGATAGAGCAAGCCTGTTTGAACACGCAACCACGTCTCGACTAGCCACCCTGGTAGGCGGCGTTGCCAGAGCGCGTACTGCGTCCTGGTGACTTGCACGCGACCCCTGGTGGGTGGCGCACGTGCTGGTATCTGCATTGGTTTGCCCTTTCCTTTCTTTCCCTTTGATCTTCTACGACACGGGCACGGACTGCACGCGCCGGAAGACCGCCAGGTAGATGGAGACCAGCAGTAGCAGCAGGACGATCACAGCGACTCCTAGCGTTGCTCCGAATGGCCAGTTGCGGGCCTCCAGAAACTGGTTGGCGATCAGATTTCCCATAAAGATATTTTTTGATCCACCCAGGATGGTCGGGATTAAGTACTCGCCGGTGAGTGGAATAAAAACGAGCAGGCAGCCAGTTATTACTCCCGGCAAGGTCAGCGGTAAAGTCACCCGCCAGAACGTAGCGAATCGGCCCGCTCCCAGGTCCTTCGAAGCCTCTAACAGCCGTTTGTCCAGGCGCTCCAGTGCAACGTAGAGCGGAAAGACCATCAGGGGCAGATAGTTGTAGAGAATACCGATGAAGATGGCTACCGGAGAGTACAGAACCTGGAGTGGTTGATGGATCACGCCTATTGCCTGAAGAAGCTGGCTGAAAGCGCCCTGGGGATCAAGGATGGTTTTCCACGTGTACGTGCGAGCCAGGAAGTAGGCCAGCGGATAGCCCACGATCAAGCAGGCAAGGGTTCCGATAAAGGCCATGCGCAGTGTCACCAGGAAGATATTGAGGTACAATGGGTTGGCAAGTTCCTGGTAGCTATCAAGGACGAAGCCAGGCTCAACGCCGCCATATGGCCCGGGTACAGCGAAGCTGATGCCGATCATCTGTACCAGTGGTGCCAGGAAAAACACGCCATACCAGAGAATAGCTGGCAACAAAAGGACGAGGCTGCTTACCCATAGTGGAGAACGGCGTAGCAGCATAAAAACTCGCTCAGCGAATGGCAGCGAACCTACCCTTTGCACAAAAGAATCCTCCTATAGTGGGGGCCCATGGGAATTCGAACGCGGTTACAGCAACCATGAATTGAGTACCCAGGCCCTGCATAGACACGCTTGATGCGCACTTCAATTACGCAGCCTTGAACTCTGTCCAGATCTGTTCACGCAGTCGCTGACCATCACCGAGTGCTTTCTGAGCTTCCAACTTATCGATCACGCTCTCGGAAGGGTAGATCGAGGGGTTCTTGAGAATGCCTGGATCGATATACGGTTTGGCAGCCGAGATGCACTGTGCATAATAGGTGACACTTATTTCCTTCGCAGCGACACGCGGGTCCATCAAGAAGTTCAGGAAGGCATGGGACGCTACTGGATCAGGGGCGGTCTTCGTAATGCACCAGTTGTCCATCCAGAGCTCTGAGCCCTCTGATGGAACGATATAGACAACCTTAGGTTGCTTGGTCTGTACGGCGAAGAAGTCGCCATTCCAACCCAGAGATAAGATGGATTGCCCGCTCTGCATCAAGGTGATGTACTCGGTTGAGGTGATCGAGAGCAGGTGAGGTTTGAGTTCCATCAACTTGGCTTTGGCCTGGTTCAGTTCGTTTGGGTTCACCGAATTATAGGAGTACCCGAGCAGCTTGAGTGCCGAGCCAATGACCTCATTGTCTCCGTCCAATATGGTCACTTTTCCAGATGCCTTTGTTGTTGCCATTTGCCAGAAATCGGCCCAACTCGTCATTGGTGGCAACAGGTCAGTACGGTAGCCGAAGCCGGTAGTGCCCCAGTCTTTCGGGACACTGTACTGATTACCTGGATCAAAGGGCTGGTTGGTAAATCTCGCGTCCTCATACTTAAAGTTGGGCAGGTGATCCTTCGCCAGTTTGAATAGCAGACCCTGCTTAATCATGATTTCGACCATATAGCCGGTCGGGGCAACAACATCGTAGCCCCTGGCTCCGGCCTGCAG
>VBHV01000637.1 GCA_005881995.1 Chloroflexota bacterium
AAACTGGCGGAGTCGAAACAGCAGGAGTTTGGCTTTCACCTCGTAGATCGCCAGCTAGCCTGCCTGCCGCTGGACTCTGAGGACGGAAAGGCATACCTGGCGGCGATGGCCTGCGGGGCCAACTTCGCCTGGGCGAACCGCCAGATGTTGATGCACGGCATGCGGCAGGCCTTCGCCAGCGTTTTCGGGCGCAAAGCGCGTCCGAAGGAGACGCCGCTTGTCTACGACGTGTGCCACAATATCGCCAAGATGGAAGAGTATGAGGTGGATGGGCGGGTGCAGCAGGTCTGCGTTCACCGCAAGGGCGCGACCCGCGCGTTTCCTGCCAACCATCCCGTCTTGCCGGAGAAGTACCAGGCCATTGGTCAGCCCGTGCTCATTCCTGGTGATATGGGCCGTTACTCCTTCGTGCTGGTCGGCGCGGAGGGCTCAATGCAGCAGAGCTTCGGCTCCTGCTGTCACGGCGCTGGACGCCGCCAGAGCCGCACCGCCGCGAAAAAGTCGATGAGCAGCCGTGCCCTGCTCAACCAACTCGACGCGAAAGGTATCACTGTGCGCGTGCATAGCAAAAACCTGCTCACCGAGGAAGCCCCTTCCGCCTACAAGGACGCTCAAAAAGTGGTAAATGTGGTGCATAACGCGGGATTGGCGAAGCTGGTGGCGAGGTTGAAGCCGCTGATTGTGGTTAAGGGGTAGGTGAAGCAGTCGAGACTTTCGGCTTACTTTCTTGCTAATATTTTGCCTACTTGCTATACTCGCATTAGAAGTGAGAGGGCAGGGTGGGGAAAATTGAGAAGGAGTAACTGAGTGAAAGTGTTAGTAACGGGAGCCGCCGGTTTCCTGGGCGGCCACCTCGTCGATATGTTGTTGGAGCGTGGAGATGAAGTGCGCGCAATGGTGCGGCCGGTGGAGGAAGCATCTCGACTTAGAACATTGCCAGGCGTCGAAATCGTACAAGGCGATTTGACCGACGCGCAATCGCTCAAGCGTGCCGTGCAAGGCGTAGAGCGTGTCTATAACGTCGCGGCGAAAACAGGCCCATGGGGATTGGAAAAGGAATACAACGCCGTTAATATCTGGGGCGTGGCTGACCTGATTACCTCGGCAATGGATGCGGGTGTGCAGCGTATTGTGCATACCAGCTCGATCACCGTTTACGGGCATCACCTGCATGGTATCGTGACCGAGGATCACCCATTTTCCGCGGAAGACAACCCTTATAGCCGCACCAAGATCGCCAGCGAGAAACTCATCGCCGACCTGGTCAAGGAACGCGGCGCGCCCGTCGTGATCGTGCGCCCGGCATGGATTTATGGCCCGCGTGACAACGCCAGCTTTGGACGTTTCGTCTCCCTGGTGGAGTCCGGCAAAGGCTTTATTATCGGTTCTGGCAACAATATCCTCCCGATTGTCTACGTGCGCGACGTAGCGCAGGGTCTCATTTCAGCGGGCGATGCTGGAAACGAGGTGATCGGCCGCGCCTATACTCTCGCCGACGATAGGCGCGTCACGCAATCTGATTACCTGAATATGATCGCCGATTTCTTAGAAGTGCCGCACATCTCGCGCCACTATCCCTATGCCGGCTTATACACCGCAGGTCGCACCGCCGAACTGCTGTGGCGAGCGTTGGGCCGCCGTAAATCCGCACCTCCGCCCGTCACCACCTACGGCGTCACCCTGCTGGGCGGCAACCAGGAGTTCTCGATCGACAAAGCCCGGCGCGAACTTGGCTACGAACCGCAGTATGATTACATTCGCGGCCTCTCCGAAGGAGTGAAGTGGTACCTGGAGTCGAAGAAAGGTACGGCTGCGACAGAGGCCCGGCGCGAAGTTGCCGGGGTGAAGCAATAAATCCTTGTCTATTCGTCAACCGGACTGGAAGGTATTACTGCTGGGTGGCCCGTCGGGTGTTGGCAAGACTATTGCCGCGAAGTTGATCGGACAGCGCTTCGGCGTTTCCTGGCTCGAGGTGGATGATCTGCGGCTCGCGTTGCAACGCAGCCGCGTCACCTTTCAGAAGGATACTGAGGCGCTGTACTTCTTTGAGGAAACACCGGATGTGTGGCACCTACCGCCAGAGCACCTGTGCAAAAGTCTAATAGCAGTGGGAGAGGTGGTATCCCCAGCTATCGAGGTCGTGGTGGAGAATCACGTTGATAACTCCACCACGATAGTGATTGAAGGCGATGGCATCTTGCCCTCCTTGTTCGCTCGTCCCCCGGTGCAAGATCGCGCACGTGGTGGGCAGGTGCGAGCGGTATTCCTGGTTGAACCAGACGAGGAGGCGCTCCTTGCCAACATGCGAGCGAGGGGTCGGGGCATAGCCGGTCGAACCGAGGCGGAGCAGCGCGTAGAGGGACGAACGAAGTGGTTATATGGGCAATGGCTTGTCAGCGAGGCACGCCGCTACAACCTGCCGGTGCTGGAGCCACGTCCATGGACAACGCTGGTCGAGCGTATTATAGCGGCAAGCAACGCTCCGATATAAAGGTTATATCGGCTCTTTTATGAAGAGCAATCGATTCCTGACCCACCCGGTACGGTGAAATTAAGCAACAGGACCTCTGGTTCTTGACATCATCATGCCCCCAATACCAATGATAACCAGGACCACACCTGCGCCCAAAGCTACATATGCGCGGGTGGGATGATCACCGAAGACATTTGCCAGGTACAATACACCAATGATCAGCGCAATTACACCGACTACAATTACGCCAACATAAAGCATAGAGTTCTTCATGAGATAAGATTCCTTTCTTTGCTATTCACCAGTACATCTATTGTAGTACCGCACGGTAGTATAGCACAAATCAGACCTCACGAACTTGCGTGGCCTCATCAGGCAGCATTTGCCTCTTGCGCGCTTGAAACCAGTTGAACAGGTACGCCAGCGTCAATAGCACGAGGAGTGTATTGCGTACGGCCACAGCTTCTATAAAGCCGGGGATATAGGGCACTTCGAGACCGTTGAGGGTACGCGTATAAAGAAAGGGGTAGATATACGTTGTTACCAGTGAAATCATGCTCCAGATGATGAGCCAGAAGCGATCAAATGCGCCGCTGTAGGCCAGCAGGGGAATGAGCCACATGAGGTATTGCGGGCTGAACACTTTGCCCGTTACGATGAACACGAGCAGGATCGCAAAACACGCCTGCGTAATATGCAGTCTTCCACGCCATTGTAAGAAGATGACATACAGGTATCCCACCACAAAAAGCGCTTCGAAGACCAGGGCGACCGGCTCTCCCAGCGCGCTGATGATGTTGATTGAACCAAACGTATACACGATCTGGACCGGGTCGCCGAAAAGCGTCGCCAGGAAGAGCAGGCTGCTGCCCGTTGACTCGACCTGCACGGGGCGATTGGCAAAGTAGCTGGCCTGGCTCAGCACTGCTCCCTGGAAGTCTAAGAGCGCAAAGATGCCGGTGACGCCGAGCACTATGCCCAGGAAGATCAGCATATTTTTCCATCGCCAGTGACGTACGCCGCGAATGGTTCGCCACAGCTCCCCAGAAAAAGTTGCAATGGTTAATGGGCTTCCCGGCGTATGGAGACGCTTTGCATCCATTTGTTCCGCGATAAAGAGCGCCGGCAGGAACAGCAACGGGTAGATTTTCAGCAGGAATCCGAAAGCCAGGGCGATGTAGGCGTAGGTCCAGTGTTTGCGTTCGGCGGCGATGACGCATAACAGCGTGAGCGCGGCCGGTATCAGGTCGAAGCGTCCCTCGGCTGTTCCCCACGCGCCGACCAGCATATAAAGGGCGAAAGCCAGCGCAGCGCCGCGCGGGGCATAGCGCAGGAGTAGCCAGTAGATAAAGACGGCGGTGAGCGCCATGAAGATAGCGAACGCCATTTGATAGTACGCCAGGGGGGCGAACAGCACCGGGGAGAAAATCGCCAGCGTAAGCGGTGGATATTCAAGCGGCAGCGCGTGTAGTGGCGGCATCGACAGAGTCGCGGCAGGTAAAAATTCGCACTGGACAGAGGGTAATAATTTTACCGCGCTGCCGCCCATCCAGAAGGACAGCGCGTAACACTGGTAGCGAGCCGCGTCGGTATGGAGCCAGAAAAATTGCCAGGATGTGCCGAGAAACATCAGAATAGCCACGACAATGATCGGGATATATGTCATAGTGCCAGAGCGCGCCAGCAGCGCATGCCAAAGCGCTACACGTGGTTTCTTCATGTTGCCTGTTGATTGATCCAGTGTCACTTCTTCTCGCAGCATAGTCTATCGCGCTAAAATGCCAGCGCGTCCTCTCTCCCGGTATTTGACATGAGCTTTTGGTGGGTGCTAAAATCGCAACAGTGGGCGCCGTTTGCGAGATCGTTTCCCTGGGTACACCGTGCAAGACGTTTGGTCAACAAAGCCAGTAACATCCACACGTATTACTATGTACAGCAGCGAGTACCAGGTAACTTTTGAGGAAGGATATATTTTTGATGGCAGTTAGCACTCGTTCCGAATCGAAAACATTGAAGGTTGGGGATGTGGCTCCCGATTTTACCCTCAAGACAGGGAAAAGGGAGGACTGGCACCTCGCCGACTTCCGCGGTAAGAAAAATGTTGTTCTGGCCTTCGTTCCCTACGCCTTCAGCAGGGTGTGTTCGGCGCAATTGCCCTCATATGAGGCGGAACTTGATCGCTTCAAAGACTATGATGCCGAGGTCGTCAGCATCAGTATGGATAGCATCCATGCATTGAATGCCTGGTCGAAATCGATGGGCACGACATTTCCACACCTCTCTGACTTCTACCCCCAGGGACAGGTCGTCGATGCCTATGGAGTTCGCAACCAGTTGGGCATGCCGGAGCGCGCCCTCTTTGTCATCGATAAAGAAGGCATCATCCGCCATATCGAAGTCTTGAGTAACCCGGGCGACATGCCGGATAACGAAGAACTCTTCGAGGCGCTGCGCAAGCTCTAATTGCTTGCACCAGGCAGGCTACGAGAGGACGAGGGTAAGCAATGGAGCAATTGACTGCTGAACAACGGGCTTTTCTGCTGGAAGGTACGCGCACGGGCAAGCTGGCAACCGTGCGCAAAGATGGGCGGCCGCACGTTGTTCCTATCTGGTTCCACCTGGATGGGAATACGCTGGTTTTTAC
>VBHV01000638.1 GCA_005881995.1 Chloroflexota bacterium
CCGAGTGGCAGGCTCTGCACTACGCCCTCGCAGGAGCCATCCCAGCGCGTTTTATGGATTTGCCGCAGGCTATTCAACTGGCGCAGGTGAAAGAGACTGAGGAAACGCCACAGATCGAAGAAAAAACAGACGAAGACCCGCTCGATCTGCTGGCGAAAGCCGCGGGCTACCCCGACTATGAGCTATGGTGGGAGAGGCAGATCGAGCAGCGGCTCGATGTCACCAACCTGTTTGAGGCACGAGGCGCAGCGTGAAGCCCATATGCGCCAGTCCATCCGAGCCGCCCAGAAGGAGGGATTTCAACGCATCGCAATCGTGTGCGGCGCATGGCACGCGCCTGTACTCACTCGACTCGATGATGAGAAGAACGACGCCGCTATACTGCGCGGACTGAAGCGCGTTAAGATTGAGGCGACGTGGATTCCCTGGACGAACTCGCGACTCTCCTATCGCAGCGGCTATGGAGCTGGTGTGACTTCGCCTGGCTGGTACGAACACCTCTGGCATACGCCCGATCTTACTTCGATTCGCTGGGTAACGCACGCCGCGCACCTACTGCGAGCGGAAGGACTGGACGCCTCGTCCGCCAGTGTGATCGAGGCGGTGCGTCTGGCCGAAGCGCTGGCCGCCATGCGTGAATTTCCCATGCCGGGGCTGGTCGATCTGCACGAGGCTATCCAGACCGTCTTATGTCACGGCAACGCGGAACCAATGTACCTCATCAGGGACAAACTGGAGATCGGTGAGAAACTGGGCGAAGTGCCGATGGAAACGCCCGCCGTGCCATTGCAGCGCGACCTGGAGAATCGCCAGCGCAAACTGCGTTTCAAGCCATCGGCTTCCATTGAAACCTATGACTTTGACCTGCGCAAAGAAACAGATCGAGGACGTAGTCAGTTATTGCACCAGTTGCGGCTCTTGAATATCGAATGGGGCAAGCCGCAGCGCACCTCGCAAAAGCATAGCACGTTCCATGAACTCTGGACGGTGCAATGGCAGGTTGAGTTTGCCATCAAGCTCATCGAAGCCAACATCTGGGGCAACACGGTTGAGAGCGCGACTGCCGCTTTTGTGCGCCACCAGGCAGATACGCTGCAAAGTCTACCGGAGCTGACCGAATTGCTCGACAAAACCATCCTCGCTGAGTTGCCCGGCGCAATCGATCACCTGTTGAACAGCATCCAGCGCCGGGCTGCCGTTTCCGCCGATGTACGTCACTTGATGGATGCGCTGCCTCCCCTGGCGCGAGTAGCTCGTTATGGCAATGTGCGCGAGACTCGGGCTGAAAGCATTCTCACGATTATCGATGCCCTGTTCGAGCGCATCGTGGTTGGTCTCCCCGGCGCATGCGCATCGCTGGATGACGATGCCGCAAAGGAGATGGTCGAGAGCATTAACCACGCGCAGGAGAGCATCGCCCTGCTCAACCGCGATGACCAGCGCGAAGCATGGCGAGGCGTGTTGCGCTTCCTACTGGAGCGCAATGGCGTACATGGGCTGGTGCGCGGGCGCTGCTGTCGCCTTTTGCTCGAACAAAAGGTCATTGATGATGAAGAGCTGCAGCGCCTGGCGGGGCTGGCGCTTTCGCCCGTTAATCCCCTGCCCCAGGCGGCTGCATGGCTTGAAGGGTTACTGCGCGGCAGTGGCTTGATGCTGCTTCACCAGGATGGCCTCTGGGTCGCGCTTGATCGCTGGCTCAGTGAACTTCCATCCGAAGTTTTCATCGAATTGCTGCCGCTCCTGAGACGCGCTTTCTCCGATTTTGAGCCGTCCGAACGACGAGCAATGGGTGAAAAAGTCGGGGGCGGCTCTTTCCATAGAGCGAATCTCGCAACGGCGAAGAGCGGTACGAAAGCCTGCGACATTGATGAAGAACGGGCCAACAGCGTGTTGCCGGTGCTAGCACACATTCTGGGGGTAAAGTACGATGGCAATTGATGAAAAAGAACGATTGCGCCGTTGGCGGCTGGTCTTAGGGAAAGACGCGGAAGAAACGCTGACGAGCGATGGAATCGAGTCCGGGGTATCACTGCGCGGCCAGGATTCCGGTATCGATAGCGTACTGGAAGCCCTGTATGGTGATGGAGATAAAGGAGGGCGTTCTGGCGGATTGGGGAGATCATCTCCCAATGTGACGCGCTGGCTGGGCGATATCCGCACCTACTTTCCAACTGCCGCCGTACAGGTTATGCAGAAGGACGCGCTGGAGCGGCTGAACCTGGTGCAGATGCTGCTCGAACCGGAGATGCTAGAAAGTGTCGAGCCGGATGTCCACCTGGTCGCCAACCTGATGTCGCTCAGCAGGGTTATCCCCGAAAAAACGAAGGATACCGCGCGCCAGGTGGTGCGCAAGGTCGTCGACGAACTTGAGCGCAAGCTTGCCAACGGCCTGATCCAGGCTGTGCGGGGCAGCCTGAATCGCGCCACGCGCACCTATAGGCCGCGACCAAACGAGATCAACTGGGACCGCACCATCCGCGCCAATCTGAAGAACTATCTTCCAGATAAAGGCACGATCATAGCCGAAAAGCTGGTGGGACACGGTCACAAGCGTTCATCGCTGCGTGACATCGTATTGTGCGTCGATCAGAGTGGCTCAATGGCTACCTCTGTCGTCTACGCCGGTATCTTCGGCGCGGTGCTGGCCAGCATGCGTGCGGTCAGCACACGCATGGTTGTCTTCGACACCTCGGTGGTCGATCTCACCGACGATCTACAGGACCCGGTGGATTTGCTTTTCGGCGTGCAACTCGTCGGAGGCACGGACATTAACCGCGCCCTGGCGTACTGCCAGCAGGTGATCTCACGCCCCGCGCAAACTATCCTCGTCCTGATAACCGACCTGTACGAGGGCGGCAATGCGAAGGAGATGCTGCGCCGCGCCGCCGAGTTGAAAGCCGGTGGAGTCCAGGTAATCTGCCTGCTCGCCCTGAGCGATCAAGGCACCCCCAGCTTCGATCAGCACAATGCTGCTCAACTGGCAGGTATGAATATTCCCTCCTTCGCCTGCACACCAGAACTCTTCCCCGACTTGATGGCGGCGGCCATCTCACGGCAAGACCTGGCGACCTGGGCCGCAAAAAATGACATCGTAGCGGTGCGGAGGGAGGGATGAATTGGCGAGCATTTAAAGGGTCTCAGGAAGCGTGTGCCAGGAAATCGAGTACGACCCTGTTGAACTCCTCCGGCTGCTCCATATTCACCATGTGGGCAGCGCCTGGGATGACGACCGATTGCGCCTGGGGAATCTCGGCTGCCAACCGCTCGACCTGTCTTTGTTTGGTGGACAAGTCGTAGTCGCCGATCATGAGCAGCGCCGGCACGCGAATATCCGCCAGACGCGTGCTGGCCGGTGGTTCCAGGGAAATCACTTCTGTTGTGCCAGGGATAGGAACAGTGAAAGCATGATACTGCATGTCGTAGACACGCTGCGCTTCCTCTTCCCTGGCGAATTGCTCTATCTCCGCCGATGGCTCCTCACCACCTACGCTCGGAGCGACCAGCACCAGTGAAGTGACCTTCTCAGGGTAGGTCAGCACGAAATCGAGCGCAACCTTGCCGCCAAATGAAAGCGCAACCACGTGCGCCTTCTCGATACCGAGGAATGCTAAAAGCGCGGCGGGGTCTTCGTGATTGGCAAACGCTCCAGCAGGGACGGTGGATTGGCCGAAACCGCGCAAATCAAAGCGTATTACCCGGTATTGCCGGGCAAAGGTGTCGAACTGCTGGTCCCACATGCGGCTATCCGCTATACCTGCATGGATCAAGAGCAAAGGATGGCCCTGGCCTGCGACTTCATAGTAGAGCGGCGCTCCCTGCGCCTGCAGGAAACCCGATTGTGATTGTGCCACAAAAAATCTCCTTGACTTCGAGGAAGATGTCTTCCCGTTAGCTCTAAAACTTCCGAACTTGATGGAACAGCAGTACAATATCACTGCTGCTGTTCATAGAAATGCTAGCAATCCTCGCTCTTTAACTATATCAATCGAGAGCGTCTTGTAGCCAACTTCTTCGAAAAGGACGACCATCTTCTCACCCTCGTAGCGCATCACTACACCTTCACCCCAGGCCGTATGTTTGACGTGGCTATTCAATGGAAACGGTTTGCCCTCGGCACCGGCTTCTACGCTTGCGGATAAGCCGGCATCGCAATTGTCGCAGAAGCCGCACGGCTCATTCAGCTCTTCACCGAAGTAGTTTAGCAGGTACTTACGGCGACAATCTTGCAACTCGGCATAGCCGCGTATCATCTCGATGCGCGAACGCACGAACTGGCGGCGGCTCTCATGCAGGCGTGCGCTCTCCTCAGCTGCCTCATCCAGGTCAGGAGGATTGTCGCACGCTACCACATTCCCATTGGATTGAATCTCAATGACATGCAGTTCTTCCAGGTAGCTCAATACCTGCATCAACCTGGTCTGTGGTATATCCAGGATTTCTCGCAACCGTAGAGGATCAATTGCTTTTTTATGTTCCAGGATGACTTTTGCCACCAGCTCTACCTCGTCTGCATCAACCTTGCCACTGCCGGTCAAAAAGCGGTGAATGGCGAGGTCCTTGGAGCAGTAGAACAGGATGGCATCGGCTCTTTCGCCATCTCGCCCGGCGCGTCCGATCTCCTGGTAATAGGAATCGACGGAATCGCTGATATCGTAGTGGAAGACGAAACGGACGTTTTCCTTGTTCACACCCATGCCAAAGGCGGTGGTAGCGACAATCACCTCTGCCTCATCCTGCATGAACCCCTCTTGCGCCGCTTCTCGATCTTTTGCCTTCATACCGGCGTGATAAAAAACCGCCTTCACCCCGCGTTCGCAGAGCAATGCGGCGATCTCTTCGGCATGTTTGCGAGTTGAAACGTAGACAATACCCGGCTTATCGGCTCCATTAACCCTGTCGATCAATGCCCCCTTCTTTTCGGCCTCATCATAGAACGTCTCGACGCCCAGCCAGATATTGGGACGATCAAAGCCCTGTACCACGACGCGCGGATTCTGCATATCGAGGCGTTCCAATATCTCCTCGCGCACGGGCAGCGATGCAGTGGCGGTTAATGCCAGCACTCTGGGATGACCGAGTTCCTCGATTACTGCGCCCAATCGCAGATATTCGGGGCGAAAATCGTGTCCCCACTCGCTGATGCAGTGTGCTTCATCCACCACGAACAGGGAAGGTTTCGCAGCATGCAATTGCTCAAGTGTCTCTTCATGGTTGAATTGTTCGGGCGCGAGGAAGACAAACTCAAGTTTGCCCTCTTTCAGGGCATCCAACGTTTCCTGAAACTCGGCAGCCCCCAATGTAGAGTTAAGCACCGCCGCACCGCCAATGTTCTGTTCTTCGATGGACCCTACCTGGTCATACTGTAAGGCAATCAGTGGAGAGACAACAATGGTTGGGCCATCAAGGAGCAGACTTGCTGCCTGGTAAATCATCGATTTTCCCGAACCGGTAGGCATGACGGCTAAGGTATCATGACCATCCAGCAGCGATTGAATAGCAGACTGCTGCCCAGGACGCAGGCTCTCGTACCCCAGCTTCTCCTGGGCAATACGGCGTAAACGCCAGGCATCTTTTCGCTTCGTACTCATCGTACCTCAGTGGGTCTAGGCTACGAACAGCTGTTCGAGGAATGCCAGCGTCCTGGTCTCATCAGGTCGCAATCCCTGATGCACTTCCTTCTTTTCACGCGCACCATACTGCTCGACGAAGTTATGCAGCGACCCGTCGAGGTAGGCGTCGATGACGCCGGGATGGACGTAGCATTTGCGACAGATAGCGGGGGTATTGCCAAGCTTCTCCGCCGTCGATTTGATGGCCTGAGCCACGTTTTTCTTGCCCTGGGTCGTCGAATCAAACGCGCCCATTTCCTCAAGGGCGCGCATGACAAAGACGGTGCCTCCCCAGGTACGGAAATCCTTCGCGGTAATGTCTTGCCCACTGATTTCACGCAGGTAGGTATTTACATGGCCCGATTCGATGTCGCGCAGTTCACCTTTCTCGTCGATATACTGGAAGAGTTCATGCCCAGGCAAGTGCTGGCAGCGTTTGACGATTTTGGCGAGCTGGCGATCATTGACGTCGATGGTATGTTCCTTACCACTTTTGCCGCGAAAATGGAAATGCACCTTCGTGCCCTCCACTTCGACGTGCTGGCTGCGCATAGTGGTCAGGCCGTACGAATCGTTCTCTCTGGCATACTCCTCGTTGCCAACCCGAATGAGCGTGGTATCGAGCAGGCGCACGACGGTCGCCAGCACTTTCTCAAAGGGTAAGCCCGGAAGCGCCAGATCACCCTCGATACGCCGGCGAATGGCGGGAAGAGTCTCACCAAAAGCAATCATCCGGTCATATTTGGTCTCGTCGCGCACTTCGCGCCAGCGCGGATGATAGCGGTACTGTTTGCGTCCCTTCGCGTCACGCCCGGTCGCCTGGATATGACCCTGCGGATTGGGGCAAATCCATACATCGGTCCAGGCGGGAGGAATGCCCAGTTTTTTAATACGTTGCAGCTCATCGGGGTCACGAATGGCCTTGCCATCCAGCCCGATATAGCTGAAGTGTTTGCCGACACGCTTACGCCGGATACCCGGCATAGCGTCGGTGACGTAGCGTAGACCGGCGGCTTTGGCGGTTTCAATCGGATCATCAGCCGTGCAGATCTCTATCCCACCCAGGGTCGGAATTCGCTGGGACGAAGCTGGCGCCGTGGACAAATTGTGCTCCTGTCTGGTAGAAAAACTATTCTGAGCTTCTCATCGAACAACAATGACTTCGATGAGAACCATTACTGTATATACGGTGACCTCCATCCCAGGAGTTACAGGTTAATATCATAACCCCTACTATGCAAGGTGAGCAGGCAACATCGAGATCAGCCCTACAAACTGCCTGCAGCACCCGCTACTGCCTCGGACAGAGTCGGGTAAGGCATGAGCGCAGAGGCAAGCTGTTCGAGCGATAGATTCGCGTGCATCGCCAGCACGATGGGGGCCAGCAAGTCATCACCACGCACAGAAAGGATGTGACCCCCAAGCAGCTTACCTTCCATGTCTGTCAGCAGTTTCACCAGACCCGCGGTTTCACCCATGGTTATGGCACGTTCATTCTTGCTGAATGACATGCGAGCAACGCGGTTTGGAGTGCCTTCCTCCTTCAATTGCTCTTCTGTTTTGCCGACATGCGCCAGCGCGGGATCTGTGAATGTAACCCAGGGGACTGCGCGATCATCGAATGGCTGGGGATTGCTGGCAAAGGCATTGCGCGCCGCCAGTTTGCCCTGCGCGGTGGCAACATGGGTAAATTGATACTGGCTCGCTACATCCCCCGCCGCCCAGATATGCGGCACGCTGGTGCGGAGCGTCGCATCCACAACGATGCCTTTCTTGCTCGTCTTCACACCGGCGGCATCCAGGTGGAGCGCTTCAAATGAGGCTTTGCGACCTACCGCCATCAGAATCTCATCAACGACCAGGGTTTCTTCCTGACGCTGGCCACAGCGGATGGTCAAGCGTTTGCCGCCGCCTTCACACTGCACCCTCTCAAGCTCGGCATCGGTTTCCAGGCGCATGCCCTCTTTCGTCAGTATGTCACAGAGATTGTCGGCCAGTTCGCGGTCTTCCTTATCGAGAATCATAGAGCTGCGTTCGAGTACCGTCACCTCCACGCCAAAGCGCTGGAACATCTGCGCAAACTCCATACCGATTGCTCCCCCGCCAACAACGGCGAGCCTGCCAGGGAGCTGCGGCAATGAAACTGCCTGGATATTGGTAATATAGCCCGCTTCTTGCAAGCCCTCGACGGGGGGCACGACTGTTTCGCTGCCCGTCGCAATGAGGATGCGATCCGCCGAAAGGCTTTTTCCCGAGATTTGCACTTCATGCGGAGAAACGAAGGTGGCCTCCCCATCCAGTATGGTAATGCCCTTCTTCTCAAGTTCAGCGTGCGCCTCTTCAAGCGTGCCGCCGCGCAAACGCTTGATTACCTGTTGGACATATGATTGCACGTCCGACCATACAAATCCCGCTTCGGGGATGCGCAATCCATAAGGCCGGGCATACTGTGCGTGATACCGTTCATTGGCTATATGAAGGAGCGTTTTGGTTGGATCACAGCCATAGTTGAGGCAGGTGCCGCCAAGTACATGGCGTTCTACCAGACCAACTCGTAGATTATGTGCATCGATAGCAGTGACGGCTGAACTACCTGCCGCGCCCGCGCCAATTACCAGCAGGTCATAGTCGTAGTGCGCCATTTCTTTCTCCCAATCTGAGGATAGTATCTACTTTCACACTACTTCTAGCACGTTTCCTGAGCATTGTTTGGTTCGCTGCTATTTTTTAGTGAGACTAAAATGAAGTCAGAATGTACCGTTATAGAGCGAGCAAGAGCGGCAAAGCTCTGGTGGTTCGTTCGAGGCCAGTTGATCCCGGAAGGTCTGGTAGGCTTCACCGTTCCAGGTCTGCTCTGCTCCCTGCTCAACGATTTTGCCAAAATTGATGCGGTCGGGAGTGGAGACCATGCAGCATGGCATAGCATACCCCTGGTAGCTGATATAGGCACCGTCCCAGGGCCAGCTACAGCGCGACCGGCCAGGGGTGCCAGAAGGATGCTGTCGCGGCTCAGTACGTGGCAGGCGCACATCCATCCCCAGTTCCTCCGCCACCTGCTGCGCCAGTCCGAAATAGTGGGCAACGCGCTGCGGGTCTTCATCGAGCAAGGTTTCCGATTGCACGAATGCTCTCATTGGCCGGTAATAGGAGGGCAAACTGGACTCGCCAAAATCATGACAAAGATGCTGCACGAACACCCTCTCCATCGACCACTGGTGCGCCAGGCGAATGAGATCAGGGAGTTCATGCAAGTTCTGCCGCATGACCACTGCCACGAGGATGAGGTTTGGCAATTTCCGGCCAAGTCGCTCTCGAATCGTGAGCAGTCGCTCGAGGTTGCCCACGACGCGGTCAAAATGAGCGCGCACGCGAATGCGTTCGTATGTCTGGGAGGTCGCGCCATCAATAGAAACACTCAAATATTGCAGCCCGCTGGTCACACAGCATTCAGCCCGCCGCTCATTCAACAGCGTCAGGTTGGAGTTGGTCGTTACGGCGATACCCCGATCAGCAGCATACGTGACCATATCAAAAAAGCGGGGGTGCATCATCGGCTCGCCCAGACCTTGCAAGTGTAGTTCCTTGAGCGTGGTGAATTGATCTATGATACGGGTAAATTGCTCAAAATCCATAAAAGCAAGGGGTCCATACGGCGGCCCATCCTGGCGAAATTGAATCGAACACATCTGACAACGCAGATTACACTGACCAACGGGTTCAAGTTGGATATACGTGGGCAATTGCATGAACCGTTCCCTCTAGGAGTAGTCAATTACAGAACAACATCACACAGTTAGAGCGCTCTTTCCCCTTATTTTTCTCTCTCTACCACTCTTGACTCATCAGTTTTCCCCAGGGAGCGATTGAGTGTTGAGAGCACCTGGTGCGGGTCCAGTGTTTCCTTCATCGCTTCCGCCTCCGGATCTCGCTTTCCCTCGCCGGAATCACAAGACTGGCGCAATCCATCTACCATCTGAATCAATTTGCTCAGCTTCTGATCGACTAACAGGCTGGCCTGTATATCCAGTTGATCGCGTTGTTCCGCCACCTGATCCTGTCGATTTTGCGTGATGAGTACGACTGTGGACATCAATAACGCGCCAAGGCTGAGAAGCCCTTGCAGCCACAGAAAAGGAGGTGGATCAAAATCTGGCAGTTTCAATCGGTCCAGCACGATATTCACCAACATCCACAGGCATACAAAGATCAGGGTGAGGAAGAGAAAGCGAGGACGCCCCAGAAAAGCAGTCACTCTCTCGATTGCTCGCTGCTGTGGACTGATCTGGTCCTCGATATGCTGATGTAATTCAGTGATAGATTGAATATTCTGCCCGACTGGATTGACACCATCGCGCTGGTTATCTTCCCGGTCTTCCGCATGGTGATGGTCCGCGCGTTCATGCTGATTAGTCTTTTCAGTAAAAGACTTCAAAGGCTTTTTCCTTGCAAATCAGGCATAAAACCAGAAACCTCCTGGCACATATCCTTTACACGATAGCCAGGAGGGGTTTGTTACATCTCTGTGTTGACCAATATATCTATTTCGGCGACTCCGTCTTACGGAGATCAATGGAGAGCGGTTTCCCTTTGTGAAAACAGTTGAAGGCCAGGCGGGTCCAGCCATCGGGCCAGGAGGGAGCCGTCGTACAACCTTCATCGGTGAAGCGTAAACCG
>VBHV01000655.1 GCA_005881995.1 Chloroflexota bacterium
GGGCGTAGAATATGAGGTAATAAATGCCGATGGCGATGAGGGTTGAAAACTCGAACGACTGGTAGGGCGGATGGATCGAGGGAGACTTGACGATATTAAAGAATGGGAGGAGCAGGATATCGGTCAAGGCATAGAGAAAACCGGCGAAGAGGTTACCCGGATCGGCCCCAATCAACTTTAAGAGGAAGCGTATGGCCAGGGTCGTTTCCAGGACCATGAGGAACCAGAGCAGGTAATCATTGAATTTTCCGATGGCGAACTTGACAGTCATGGCTTTCTTCTGCCGAATTTCCGCGCTTTCGATAGGCTCTATTTCACTGGCAGCATCCGTAACAGGCGGTGTATGCACGGGATAGGTATCCGCGTGTGGTTGAACAGATCGTGGCTGCAGTTCTTCTATAGGAGGATATTGAATTGGTTGCGCTCCGATAGTTTCATCAGAATATGGATTGTTGTACATGAGTGCTCTCCTCCCTGAAGTTGACTGATAACGACGATAGTGGATATCTCTTCTTCAACGATTATAACATGAACTACCCGTTAAGCGCTACGGCGGATGAGTAAAACGACGCCTTCTGCGCGGGCTACTATGCGAAATTGCTTCAAGAGCCCGTTGAGTTCGTTCGTGGCGATTGCCAGGTTAGACAGGGTGAGGCTATTGAGATCAACCACGACGTACTGTACGGTTTGATTGCAGGTGGGGTCTATACAGACTGAGGGAAAGACGGCGAGCAATTGACGCTCGCTGAGATGGGGGTTCAAGTCCTGGCTGGCGGAGACTGAAGCGTCAGGTGGGATGCGCGACAACAGTTGCAGGATATGTTGTTCGCGGCTTCCTGCTTGATGGTCTGGCCAGAAAACGTCTAGCTCCGGCTTGGCGATCCAGAAATTCAGCCCGCACATGACGATGATCCAGGCAACCACTATCCATTGCAAACGGAACGGAGAGACTGAGCGAGCCAGGGGCTGCATACGCTTACTCAATTGCTGCTCGGAAGGCGCGCTTTAAGAAATGTGCCAATACGAACGGGTAGGGCGAGCAAAGTGGTGGCGAACAACCAGGGCAAGCCCAGCCCGTAGCCTACATTGTCCTGCGCAGCAATCCCAGGGTGAGCGTGGGAGGGCGATGGCGAGGTTCTAGCGATCCCCAGCGCGGGCGACGCAAGCGTCCCTTCCCCTCCCAACCCCACTCCCGCCCCTACAGATTCGTGGGAGGGTGCTGTGTCCATAGGATGAGCAAGCCCTGCCCTTACATCGCTTTCCTGGGCGTTGCCTGTCTCTTTCGAGTCTTCGTGGCGCCATCCCTTCCAGAGGGAGAGGAAGCGGCTGGTGCCATGAATGGCGGAGAGCATCACAAAAGGGATGATGGCGGCATTGTAGTGGTAGACGCCGCTGTAGAGAAGTGGATCGTTCCCCAGCAGGTTGACTGCGAGACTGGGTAAGGTGGGCAATAACCATTCAGGTGCGAGCAGAGGCAGGAAGCCGACACAGCGCAGCAGACCTGCCAGGTAGTAAATGCGCTCAAGTGTGAAGAAAAGGCCGAGGAAGAGCCAGGGACGGATGAAGATGTTGAGAAGGGCGGCGCCCGGCGAACTGCCGAGAGATTCGTAGCGGTACCAGTAATTGTTGGCCTGCACACCGGGATAAAAATGGGGAATAACCAGGCGAAATGCTACAAAACTCCAGAGGATGCCGCCAACGATCAGCGCCGTACCCAGTCGAGGCAGCTTATACTTCCAGATGAGCAAGATGCCGAGTACGGCGATTACCAGGGGAATATCTTCTTTGCACGAGGCAGCCAGGATACAGGCGATGAGAAACCAGATATAGCGTTTATAGGCCAGGGCCAGCAGCGCGTAGAGTAACAGAGGGGTAGCAAGGCTCACCGGGTGAAAATCGAAGATATTCAGGCCGAGCAGTGCTGGTGAAAGCAGGTAGGCAAGCAACATCACCGGGGCCAGCAACGGCCAGCCTGGAATGGTTTTACGAGTCAGGAGGAAGACGGGCAATGCTCCCGAGGCAAGCGCCAGCGTCTGAAAGATAAGGAGAGTACGTGGGTCGGCGAAAAAAAGGTAGAGCAGTGAAAGCGGTAAAATGATTGGTTCGAAATGAATAGCGAGGCGTGTAGGCGGCCCGTACCAGTCGATGGCCTGGTTGGTAAATTGAAAGAGACGGCCATGAATGGTGTTCCACATAACCTGGTCCATGTTGCCTCGTAACTCATGGCAAGGCTATAGACGAGCATGACTATTCCCAGGAATATCCAGGCTACCGATTGTTGCGTGCGTAAATCAAATCGTTTCAATAGCTTCACACGGTGAGAACAGCATAATAAATACCAAGACCGACCAGGAACATAAAAGTGAAGACGATTATAGGCTCAGGCCAGTCACCTGTACGAAAACGCCAGTGAGGATTCGGTGGAAACCCATAACGCTTGTGGCTTGGCCAGAGCAGGGGTACGCCGCCTTCGGTTAATCCATCGGCGGCGATGTGCATAACGCAGCCAAATAAGACGGCGAAGAAGACGACGTGCGAAGCTCCTACAAAGTGGGCAGGGAGTATAAAGCCGCGCTGCGTTAAGAGATAGACGACGAGCTGTTCCAGGCCAAGGGCGAGGACTGAGCCTAGAAATAAGCCCAGGATACTATGGAAAATGGTGCGATGACCCGCGACATGCTGGATCTCCTTGCTAATCCAGCCAAGCTTGCGTCCCATCGTGCTGCGCGCATTATCGATATCGGGCAACAACGCGCCAAAACCCACCATGAAATAAAAGACTGCTTTTTTGATGATCAATGCCAGTGGAACAGCCGTAGCCGCGGTCAAAGGTGGACCCGATAGATGTACAAAGCTGTCCAGAACGACCCCGGCAGTTAAGCCAACCAGTAAATGTGATTTCCCTAACATACACACTCCCAGGGCGGCATACACCTTCTGGGCGATATAACCCAGAGTGATAGCACCCTCAGGGCAATATACATCTCTGGGCGATATACACCCCAGGGCGACCGCAAGGGTCGCCCGTACAATATGACGATTCTAGTGCGCCAATTGTAGGAGGTTTTAGAACAAAGGTCAAGGGTCGCCCTAGAAGCTACTCATCGGGTAGGCTGACGAGAATACATTCATCTTCTACCTTCACAGCATAGGTTTGAATATTCTCGCGCGCTGGGCCGCGCAGGACTTTGCCTGTACAGACGTTGAACTGGGCGCCATGCCAGGGGCAGGTTAATACTTCATCGTGCAGTTCGCCTTCATTGAGGGGGCCGCTGATATGAGTGCAGTTATCGGTAAAGGCGTAGATGTTGCCATCGACTTTTGCCAGGCAGACAGGCTCACCATCGACCTCTACCGCCATTAACTCGCCATCTTCTAGATCATCCACACGCGCGACTTTGATAAAATCCGTCATACCTTATCCTCTATCAAATCCCTTTGCCCTGCACAGGTAGTATGGCTCCTGTCACGCCGTCACTGGCAGAGGAGACCAGGAAAAGCGCGGCTTCTATAATCTGCTCCATAGTGACCCACTTTTTCTGCAAGTCTTCCTGAGAGGGTTTCATCGAATCGATGTTCGACTGCGTGACGATCAGGCCAGGGCCAATAGCATTCACATAAATATTGGCTTGCTTCCCCTCTTTGGCGAAGGTGCGGGTAAGCGCATCAACGCCCGCTTTGGCACAGTTGTACGCGAGCATGTTCGGACCTGCCCCATGCGCGCCACTCGCCGTGCTAAAGTTCAGGATTTTGCCGCTGCCCTGGCGTTTCATCACCGGCCACGCGGCCCGCGTGCAGAGGAAAACGGAGCGCAGATTATTATTGAGTTCAGCATCCCAATCCGCCACGGTCAATTCGTCCGATGGGCCATATTTGGTGAGGCCACCCGCCAGGTTGACCAGAATATCGATGCGCCCGTATTGTTCTACAGTCTCCCGAATTAACCGGTTCGCTCCTTCTTCGGTAGTGAGATCGGCAGGTATGCCAATCACAGTGGCTCCCCTGGACTGCAGTTCCTGGACGCGGCTCTGCACACGTTCCGCGCTGCGGGAGCTAATAGACAGCTTTGCGCCTTCAAGCGCGAAAGCGGAAGCCAGTGCGAAACCGACCTGCCCGGCATGGCTGACACCTGTGATAATGGCGACACGATTCTGTAAGCGCATACTCAGCCCTCTTCCCTTTACTCTTCTTCCTCGTCTTCCCGTGGTTTTTCCAGGCCAGCCAATGCGAGACCGCGGTGCAGGACGCGCAGTGATAAAAATGCGCATTTGGTGCGAGCGGGGCTGATTGGAATGC
>VBHV01000656.1 GCA_005881995.1 Chloroflexota bacterium
ATGTGTTGGTCTTCCGGCTGATTTCCGGCTGGCTGCATGGAGTCTGCTTCTAGCTTCTGCTCAATGATGGCGTTGGCTTCCGCTTCCGATACGGCTACGCCGCTGTTCGGGTCTTTATAGGCGCTCGGGGCGTTTTCAGCTTTAGCCTGAACCGAAAGTGTTGATTGCTGCGCGGGTGGGTAAGTAGTCACCATTTCCGCTGTTTCATCGTCTGCACCCTCTTCACTCACATGCTCACCTTTCAAGTGGTGCTCGCTGCCGTTGGCCTGGGAAAACATCACATGCTCCTCGGTACTGGATAGCGGGAGGGTGGGCGTATTAGCGATGGTGTCGGGTTGAATGAAGATGACAGGCACATGGGTATGCCCGACCAGGCAGTAACGGCTGCTAAAGTATTGAAAGCTGCGTTCTGCCAGCACTTCCGAGGTCAAATACTCCCATAGGGGGCCAAATGGACTTCCGTGCACCAGTGTACACTCACCTATTTCCAGGCGTTCTGGTAGATTGGCGAGGAAGGCGCGGTGTTCCCCGGTCAATTGCTCAGCCGTCCACTCGGCGGAGACGCGCGCCGCCGCGCTGAAATCTTCCAGGTCGATTCTGCCTACAGCGGCCCAATCATGGTTGCCCGCAATAATGACATCGGTTCGTTCGCGCAGTTTGAGGATGCATTCGTTCGGATTTGGCCCATAACCAACCAGGTCGCCCAGGAACCAGATCTGATCAATCGGCTCCTTTTCAGCGATCTCGTCGATTTTCGCCAGTACAGCCTCTAACGCTTCCAGATTTGCATGTATATCAGTAAAAATAGCGTAACGCATAAACAGTTCACTCATTTCGCACATAGAGTATCGGATAGCAAGGCTATTCTACCATGTTTGGCACGAGCTTGCTAGGGGTATATGGAAATCCTCAGCAAGGAAGCGTTTTATTATGCAGCACCCTTTGATCGTTTTTTCGTAGCTCGTTTTTTGGTAAAGAGAAAGGATAGACATGGATCCACGAGAATGGTTCACAATTCGTCAGTCGCGCCGCAAGGCACTGCGCAACCTGGGCATCCTGGCTGGCGCTGGACTCGCGATTGATGCAGGTGTACTGGCCGCCGGGAAAGTGGCTGCAGATGACCTTTCGGGCAATGCAAACCCCATTAACCATATCCTGATCGCCTGCCAGGAGAACCGCTCCTTCGACAACTATTTTGGCTACTATCCCCATGCCGGGTCATTTGGCATCCCGGCGAACTATTCCCAGCCGGATGGCAACGGCGGTACCGTCACCCCGCAGCATATTAATTACCCCTTTTCCGGGATTACCGACATCTCGCATACCTGGCAATCCATCCATAGCGAATGGGATACCGGCGCAATGGACGGATTTTACACGGCCGACGGCTCGGATGCCCTGGGCTACTATGATGGCTCCGATCTGCAATATTATTACGCTGTAGCGGACGCCTTCACGCTCTGTGGCAATTATTTCTGTTCCATACTTGGCCCAACCGTTCCGAATCGACTCGCGCTCGTCTCCGCCACCTGCGGCGGCTATACAGCTGATAGCATATCTTCGGGCGCTGCTAATTGGCCAACCATCGTAGACCTGCTGGATCAGTATAAGATCAGCTGGAAGTGTTACAACCTGGGTCTCGGTCTCGGTAGCACCACCTCCCTGGAACATTTTAATGGATTAGACTTCTTCAGCAAATGGCAAAACGACTCGCGCCTGCAATTCAAAGAGGATGATTACCACTCCGACCTGAACGCGGGAACGCTGCCCCAGGTCTCTTTCTTGATCACGGAAGAAATGATCAGCGAACATCCTCCGGTGGATATCCAGTGGGGCCAGCAGAAGATGGCGGATGTCATCGCCAAGCTGATGGCTTCCAGCTCGTGGACAAGCTCCGCGCTCTTCCTGACCTACGACGAGGGAGGTGGTTTCTTCGATCACGTCGATCCTCCCCTGGTCGATGCGTATGGTCTGGGCTTCCGCGTGCCAACGCTGGTGGTCTCACCCTATGCTAGGCGCGCCTACGTCTCCAGTGCGGTATACGAACATAGCTC
>VBHV01000661.1:0-1027 GCA_005881995.1 Chloroflexota bacterium
AAACCGGTAGAGATTGAGCGGGAACTGCGTAGCATCCGCCAGGCCGGTGAACTCAGAGAAGAAAGGCCATGGCGGGAACTGTTCCGCCCTGGCCTGCGCATGGCGCTTGTTGTGGGAGTAGGATTGGCCATCTTTCAACAGTTCATCGGCATCAATGCTGTCATCTACTACGCCCCGATCATTTTTCAGCATGCCGGCGTCTCCTCCGCCAATACGGCGATCCTGGCGACGAGCCTGGTTGGAATGGTAAACGTCATTTTTACCGTGGTAGCAAGCCTTGTTGTTGATAAGCTTGGTCGTCGCCCTTTATTGCTATGGGGCGCAATCGTCATGACCGTATGTCTCGTTGCATTAGGAGCTATCTTTGCCATTGGTCCCAACAAAGCAGGCTATTTCATCTTGTTCGTGTTGTCCCTCTATATTGCTGCTTTCGCGCTCAGTTTTGGCGCCATCTTCTGGCTAATGAGCGCAGAAATCTTCCCGACGCGGGTTAGGGCAGTAGGGTCAGCTGTCTCCACGTTCGCGAATTGGGTCGCCAATCTGCTGGTGAGCGTTACCTTTCTCTCGCTGGTCAATGCGATTGGACAGTCGGGAACCTTCTGGCTCTACGCAGTGATGGGCGTGTTGGCTTTCGTCTTCTGTCGGAGATGGGTACCAGAGACGAAGGGCAAGAGCCTGGAAGAGATCGAGGACTACTGGGAGCAACAGCGCTACCGGGCACCTACAACAACGAGTGGAGCTAAATAAAACGGCGAAACAAAAGCAATGTATTGCTGTAGAACGAGTTATATCTCAAGAATGGAGGAGATTGATGCTGCAATTAAGATTTGGATATAAGGCAGGCACCGAGCAGTTTCCGCCCACAGCACTGCTCCAGAACGCTATCGATGCCGAGAAGGCTGGCTTCGATACCCTCGATGTCAGCGATCACTTCCATCCATGGAGCGAAGAAGGCCAGGCCGCATTCACATGGACATGGCTTGGTGCTCTGGCCACCCATACCAGCCGTATGCACATGGGGACCGGC
>VBHV01000661.1:1226-3480 GCA_005881995.1 Chloroflexota bacterium
GTTCCTCGCAGCGCGAGGATGGCCGGTAAATATGGCGATGGCATCATCACTGCTGGTAATAGGCAGACTGATACCTTCAAACAGATCATCAAGAACTTTGAGGAGGGAGCCAGCCAGGCCGGTAAGGACCCGGCCAACATGCCCAGGCTAGTTGAACTTAACGTTGAATACACCGACGATCTTGAAACGGCCCTTGAGTACCAGCGTAAATATTGGGCTGGTGCTTATGTGCCGGCCCTCTACAGCCAGAAGATCTATACACCTGCCATGGCCGCGCAGAATGGAGAAATGGTAGGCACCGATACGATTAAGAACAAAATAGCCTGTGACTCGGCCAACGCCGAAGATCATATCAAGTTTGCCACCCAATATATCGATATGGGCTTCAACCAGCTCTTTTTTCACTCGGCTCATCCCGATCAGCATGCCTTCCTCGAAAGCTACGCACGTGATGTCTTGCCACGACTGCTCCAAAAAAGTAAGTAACATGAGGGCATATGAATTGATTGTAGGCAAGGAAGGAAAAAGTGAGTATCCTCATCTTTAAAAAACGAAGAGGAGCCCGCTGGCATGGAAATGAACAGAGAACAACACTGAGGGAAGCAAGCATGCCATTGCATGGTACGCTTGTATCTGGAATCAGCAAAGGAAACAAGAGATGCAAGAGATGCAAGAGATGAGTGAACTGAAACAGTATGTACGGCCGCTGTATAGACACAATACTGATCAGCTTTGTAGAGAAATAATCACTTACGCCAAAGACTTTCCGCGTAATGAAAATCCCTACCCCAATTTACTGTGGTATAAATTTCTCAATCTCTACGTCATCTATCCCGATGCGATTGAAAATGGTAATGTGGTGCCTCTTTGCCGGTTGATACCGCATCTTGCTCACATCAAAAGGCTCGGATGTAATGCCCTGCATATTCTGCCCTTTCTTGCTTCCCCGCTGGTGGATGCCGGTTTTGATGTGAGTGACTACTTTAAAGTCCGCGAGGACTTAGGCACTATGGAGGATATGAAGAACGTGGTACACGAGGCCCAAAGACTGGGTATTCGTTTGATTATGGACCTGGTGTCCAATCACGTGTCCGACCAACATGAGTGGTTTCAAAAAGCGCAAGCGGGGGACGAAAAATATCGCCGCTATTTCCTGGTCCAGAAGGAAAAGCCTCGCTTTGTCGGAAAGTTTCATAAAAACAGTGCGGTATGGGCGCGCTACATCGTCAATGGTAAAGAGGTAGATGTGAATATAGCCTTTCCCGAGATGGCGGGAGAGATCCCACATTGGCGAGAAGGGAAAGACGGGTATTGGTATTATCACACGTATTATCCGCAGCAACTTGATCTCAATTGGCGCAATCCGGATGTCTTTCTTGAGTTTGCCAGGATTATTATTTTTTGGACCAGTCTTGGCTTTAATTTTCGCCTGGATGCCATCCCCTTTGTCGGCAAGGGCGCCTATAAACCCACGGATGAAGATAATGCCTTTACACATCAATTGACGGCCGCATTTAGATATGTGGCGGAAGCGATCAATCCTGAATGTGTTTTTATTGTTGAGGCATTTGAAGAGATGTCTGTACTTGCTCGTTACTTTGGTGATACACATTTCAAACGGACACATTTAGCATATAATTTTCACCTGTGTGCATACCTTTGGGTGGCTCTGGTCGAACGAGATGCCAGCTTCGTCTGGCAAAAGCTCGATGAAGTAAATGCGATCCCGGTACATGCAGAGTGGATTATTTTTCTGCGCAATCATGACGAGCTAAGCCTGGCTTATCTGCAGGATCCGCTGCTCAGTGATGTAAAAAGCGCTCTGATGAAGTATGGGGAGCCGTTTCGAGAAGGCTATGGCATTTCCGGGAGAACCTACTCGTTTCTGGGTCGAGATGACAAACGGTTCTTTAACGCCTACTTCTTAGTGGCGTCGCTGCCCGGTGGTGTGCTCATTCCCTACGGAGATGAAATAGGAAAGACCAATATCGCCCTGAATAAACTGCCCGAGCCACTGAGAAAGGATACCAGGAATATTAATCGCGGCAAGTTAACAGCAGAGGAGCTGGAATCAGCCAAAGCAAAACGGATTAAGGAGATGCTTTCTAAATTCATTAGTAAGCGCCAGGTGTTAAGGGATTATTTGAATGTGTGGCCAGCACGATTAGCATCCCCGCCTGGTGTGTTTGCAGCCATCTACCGTTTTGGCATCTCCGAACTGCTGGTGTTTGTGAACATCACCGATCAACCTCAA
>VBHV01000662.1 GCA_005881995.1 Chloroflexota bacterium
ATATCGTCTTCCGCGCCGACGCGCGTAAAGATGCGGTCAACCAGCCCGATACGTGCGCTGCGTGCAGGCACGAAACAGCCAATCTGCGCCAGCAGTGTAATCAGCGCCACCTGCCGCAGGTACGTGGACTTGCCCGCCATATTCGGCCCGGTTAGCAGGATGATGCGCGCCTCGTGTTCCGCTTCCAGGTGAGCATCATTGGGGATAAAGGTATCGCCATCCAGCGCCTGTTCCACGAACGGGTGGCGTCCACCCACAATCTCAATCGTGCTGCTCTGCTCGATCACCGGACGCACATAGCCCGCGTGCGCCGCGACCTCCGCGAAATTGAGCAGCACATCAACCTGGGCGATGGCCCCGGCGGTCGCGATCAACTGCGGATAGTAGACGCCCAGTTGACGCAGCACATCGGCGTAGATGCTGCGCTCCATCTCATCGATACGCTCCTCCGCGCTGAGTACGCGCGCCTCGTGCTCTTTCAGTTCGGGCGTAGTAAAGCGTTCAGCATTTGTGAGCGTCTGCTTGCGCATATAGTCCGGTGGAACCTGGTCCACTTTGCCCCGACTGACCTCGATATAATAGCCAAAGACCTTGTTGTATCCCACCCGCAGCGACTTGATACCGCTGCGTTCGCGCTCGCGCGCCTCCAAGGATGTAATCCAGCGCTTCGAGTCGTGAATGGAGGCGATCAGTTCATCCAGTTCCGCATGGAAGCCCGCGCGGATCAGCCGCCCATCGTCCTCGCGCTCATCCTCTTCACCTGCGCGTGTCAGCGCCTTATCGATCAACGCCCCCACCTGAGGGCAGGCATCCAGGAAATCGGCAAGTTCAGCCAGCAGGAGCGCATTACAACCGCGCAACAGGCTTTGTAACTGCGGAATGACCTGCAGGTACTCGCGCAGCGCCAGTGCCTCACGCGGAATAGCCGTTCCCTGGCGCACACGCCCCGCGATGCGCTCGATATCGCCCAATCGCTGCAAAAACATCGTGAAGCGACTGCGCATAGCTGGACTCTCGTAAAGTTCCTCAACTCCGTCCAGCCGCGCCTCCAGTTGAGCGAGATCAAGCAGTGGTTGCGTAATGGCCCGCCGCAGTTGTCGTGCCCCCATCGGCGTAATCGTGCGATCCAGCACCCCCAGCAAACTGCCCTGCACCGAGCCACTGCGCGCCCCTTGCAGCAAATCCAGGTTGCGCTGAGTATGCGCATCCAGCGTCATATAGCTGGTCGTCGCATACGAACGCAATCCGGTAAGCAGCGAAAGCAACTTCACATTCATCTTTTCAAGATAAGCCACAATCGCACCCGCCGCGGCGATAGCCTGGGGCACCTGCGCGCATCCATACGCATCCAGCGACTGCACCCCAA